>CBDTXT010000036.1:0-12787 GCA_965364465.1 uncultured Chromatiaceae bacterium | reverse complement strand
GGCCGGTCCTGGTACTCGCTGGTTGCCGGCGACTACCCCGACCGTCGGGCCGCCCAGGCCGCCCGAGACCGCTTGCCGCCCGCGCTCGGAGGCTCCGATGCTTGGCCGCGAACCTTTGGGTCAATCCAGAAAATAAAATAAAAACATAAAGTTACGCATTCTCCTGCTGCCGGTCGGGTTGTCCTGGCGCAAAACGGTGGTTCGAATATTCGGATTCTATTATTCTAATCTGCCGGTCTGCGCGCAGGGTCGGCGCACGGCGTCGAGTCCACGGATTGGCGACTATGTCGGCTGCGGGCCCGGTGGTGTCTCAGGCACACCCAGTACGATGTGCGGCAGACCCGAGGTGTTCCGCTGCTGCATTTTCCAGTCGGATTCGCGTCCGTGAACGGACGGGGGTCACGTATGGCCATGGTCGGGTCTGAGCCGCCATGCCTTGATCTGAGCTGAAGAGGTTTGCGATGAGTTACCGTGCCTTGCCCCCGGTACAGGGGCTGTACGATCCGGCAAACGAACACGATGCCTGTGGTGTCGGTTTCGTCGCGCACATCAAGGGCGACAAACGCCACGAGATTGTTCGGCAGGGCCTCACGATCCTTGAGCGCCTGCATCACCGCGGCGCGGTCGGCGCCGATCCGCGTGCCGGCGATGGTGCCGGCCTGTTGCTGCAGGTGCCTGACGCCTTCTTCCGCGCGGTGGTGGACTTCGACCTCCCTGCCGAGGGTCGCTACGCGGTCGGCATGCTGTTCATGCCGCGCGACGAGGCAGCCCGCAGCGAGGCGGAGCAGACGGTCGAGCAATTCGTCACGGCCGAGGGGCAGCGGATCCTCGGGTGGCGCGACGTGCCGGTCGAAAACCAGGGGCTTGGCTACAGCGTGCTGCCGACCGAACCGGTGATCCGACAGGTGTTTGTTGCCTGCGACGAAGGTTGCCCCGACCAGCAGGCCTTCGAACGAAAGCTGTTCGTCATCCGCAAGCAGATCGACAATCGCATCCGCGAGTCGGTCGGTAATGGTAAGCGTTCTTTCTACTTCACCTCGTTCTCGTCACGGACCATCGTCTACAAGGGCATGCTGCTGGCCGGCCAGGTGGGCGAGTACTATCAGGATCTGAATGACGAACGCATGGTCTCGGCACTTGCGCTGGTCCATCAGCGATTCTCGACCAATACCTTCCCGACCTGGGATCTGGCGCAGCCATTCCGCATGATCGCGCACAACGGCGAGATCAACACGCTGCGCGGCAACGTGAACTGGATGGCGGCGCGTCGTCAATCCATGGCCTCGCAGGTCCTTGGCGAGGATCTGGACAAGATCTGGCCGCTGATCCCCGAGGGGCAGTCTGACTCGGCCTGCTTCGACAACGCGCTCGAATTGCTGGTCGCGGGTGGCTACTCGCTGGCGCACGCGATGATGATGCTGATCCCGGAGGCCTGGTCCGGAAATCCGCTGATGGACAACGACCGGCGGGCCTTCTACGAATACCACGCGGCGCTGATGGAGCCGTGGGACGGACCCGCGGCGGTTGCGTTCACCGATGGCCGCCAGATCGGCGCCACCCTCGACCGAAACGGCCTGCGCCCGGCGCGCTACCTGGTCACCGATGACGACCTGGTCGTGATGGGTTCCGAGATGGGGGTATTGCAGATCCCGGAGGAAAAGATCGTCAAGAAGTGGCGACTCCAGCCGGGCAAGATGTTTCTGATCGACATGGAACAGGGTCGAATCATCGACGACGAGGAGATCAAGGCTGAGCTGTCCCGTGCCAAGCCCTACCAGGAATGGCTCGACCGGACCCAGATCGACCTCCACGACCTGCCGGCGGTGGTCGGCGCGATGTCGCCGGATCCCGAAACACTGCGCGACCGCCAGCAGGCCTTCGGCTATACGCAGGAAGATATCAAGTTCCTGCTGACACCGATGGTGCTGACCGGCCAGGAGGCGATCGGTTCGATGGGGGCTGACAATCCGCCGGCCGTGCTATCGAGGCGGCCCAAGCACCTTTCGCACTATTTCAAGCAGCTCTTCGCGCAGGTCACCAATCCGCCGATCGACCCGATCCGCGAAGAGATCGTGATGTCCTTGGTGTCGTTGATCGGGCCCAATCCGAACCTCTTGGGGCTCGACAGCGGCGGTGAGGATATGCGCCTGGAGGTCGGTCAGCCGGTGCTTACCAATGAGGATCTCGAGCGCATCCGCAACATCGAGAACAGCAGCGACGGGGCCTTCCGCACCAAGACCCTGCGTATCACCTACCCCTCGACCGAGGGCGAGGCCGGCATGCCCGCCGCGTTGGTCGAGTTGTGTCACGCGGCCGAGCAGGCCGTGCGCGATGGGTTCAACATCCTGATTCTCTCCGATCGCCCCGTGGATGCGGACAACATCCCGATCCCGGCGCTGCTTGCGATCTCGTCGGTCCATCACCACCTGATACGCCAGGGTCTGCGCACCGACTCGGGCCTGGTCCTCGAGACGGGCGCCGCGATCGAGGTGCATCACTTCGCGACTCTTGCCGGCTACGGGGCGGAAGCGATCAATCCCTATCTCGCCTTCGACACCATTCAGGCGATCCTGCCGTCACTCGACGAGGCACCGCCACTCGAAGAGGCCCGTCACCGCTACGTCAAGGCGGTGGGCAAGGGGCTTTTCAAGGTGATGTCCAAGATGGGGATATCGACCTATCAATCCTACTGCGGTGCTCAAATCTTCGACGCGGTCGGCCTGTCGAGCGAATTCGTCGACGAATACTTCACCGGCACATCGACGCGTATCGAGGGCATCGGGCTCGCCGAGGTCGCAGCCGAGGCCGTGCGCTGGCACCGTGACGCGTTCGGCAATGCCCAGATCTATCGCAAACACCTCGATGTCGGTGGCGACTATGCGTTCCGCCTGCGCGGGGAAGACCATGTCTGGAAGCCGGACACGATTGCGCGGTTGCAGCACGCGGTACGCGGCAACGACGCCAAGACCTATGCCGAGTACTCGCGGCTCGTGAATGACCAGAACGAGGAACTGCTGACGCTGCGTGGCCTGTTCGAGTTCAAGTTCGCCGATCAACCGATCCCACTGGACGACGTCGAACCGGCCAGCGAGATCGTGAAGCGTTTCGCCACCGGGGCAATGTCGTTTGGCTCCATCTCGTACGAGGCCCACTCCACGCTCGCGCGGGCGATGAATGCGATCGGTGGTAAGTCGAACACCGGTGAGGGCGGCGAAGAGCCCGAACGTTTCAATCCGATGCCTGACGGCTCGATGAACCCCGAGCGCTCGGCGATAAAACAGGTCGCTTCGGGGCGCTTTGGCGTGACCAATGAGTACCTGGTCAATGCCGACGACATCCAGATAAAGATGGCGCAGGGCGCCAAGCCCGGCGAAGGCGGTCAGTTGCCGGGGCACAAGGTGAACCAGCAGATTGCGCGTGTCCGTCACTCGACGCCCGGCGTCGGCCTGATCTCGCCGCCGCCACATCACGATATCTACTCGATCGAGGACCTGGCCCAGCTGATCCACGATCTGAAGAACGTCAATCCGAACGCGCGTATTTCGGTGAAGCTGGTGTCTGAGGTCGGCGTTGGCACGGTGGCGGCCGGGGTCTCCAAGGCACACGCCGATCACGTGACGATCGCCGGCTACGACGGTGGCACCGGAGCTTCGCCGCTCACGTCGATCAAGCATGCCGGCTCGCCCTGGGAGATCGGTCTTTCCGAGACGCATCAGACGCTGGTGCTGAACCGTCTGCGAAGCCGCATCGCGGTGCAGGCAGACGGCGGTATGCGCACCGGTCGTGACGTGGTCGTCGCCGCACTGCTCGGCGCCGACGAAATCGGCTTCGCGACGGCTCCGCTGATAGCCGAGGGCTGCATCATGATGCGCAAGTGCCATCTGAACACCTGCCCGGTCGGCGTGGCGACGCAGGACCCGGAGTTGCGCAAGCGTTTCACCGGCAAGCCGGAGCACGTGATCAACTACTTCTTCTTCGTCGCCGAAGAGGTACGCGAACTGATGGCAAGGCTTGGTTTCCGCACTTTCAACGACATGGTCGGCCAGATGGATCGCCTCGACATGCGCAGGGCGGTCAACCACTGGAAGGCCCACGGCCTGGATTACAGCCGCCTGCTGACTAAGCCCACCGCGGCCGATGGGGATACCCTGTACTGGTCGGAGCGACAGGATCATGGGATCGAAAAAGCGCTCGACAACCGGCTGATCGAACTCGCGCGCCCGGCGTTGACGGACGGCAAGCAGGTCGAGATAGACATCGATATCCAGAACGTCAACCGTACCTTCGGCACCCTCCTCTCGGGCCGGCTCGCCGAACGCTACGGTTTCCGGGGGCTGCCGGACGACACGATCAAGATCAACGCCAAGGGGACGGCCGGTCAGTCGTTCGGCGCCTGGCTCGCCAAAGGTGTGACGATAGAGCTGGCCGGCGAAGGCAACGACTACGTGGGCAAGGGCCTGTCCGGCGGCAAGCTGATCATCTACCCGCCGGCCGAGTGCAAGATCGAGAAGGCCGAAGACAACATCATCGTCGGGAATACCGTGCTCTATGGTGCGATCCACGGCGAGTGTTTCTTCCGCGGCGTGGCCGGCGAACGTTTCGCGGTACGCAACTCGGGCGCGATCGCCGTGGTCGAGGGTGTCGGCGACCATGGTTGCGAGTACATGACCGGCGGCATCGTCGTGGTGCTGGGACGCACAGGGCGCAACTTCGCCGCGGGCATGTCCGGCGGCATTGCCTACGTGCTGGACGAAGACGACACCTTCGAACAGCGCTGCAATCTGGCAATGGTCGAGCTGGAACCGATCAAGGCGGAAGACGACGCGCTCGAACACCTTGCGCATCAGGGTGGCGACCTCGAGTCTCACGGCCGCGTCGATGTCTCTCACGATATGACGCGTTTCGATGCGATCCGATTGCGGCAACTGGTCGAGAGCCATCTGCGCTACACCGGCTCGGCCGTTGCCCGCCAGATGCTCGATGACTGGGAGGCCTGGATGGCGAAGTTCAAGAAGGTCATGCCGGTCGACTACCGTCGTGCACTGATCCAGATGCAGGCGGAGCAAGAGGGCGCAAAAAGCGCCGCCTAACGTGCGCGGACCAAAGCGTGGTACGGGTGATGATGCCCGGCGGCCTGCGCTGCACGCTGCCTGGCCGGTCGCCCCTCGTGATCGAGAAGAGGAAGCGGGACGGTGTCTCGACCCTCATATTTGTTGGAGACAGTAATTATGGGTAAGCCGACAGGTTTCAAAGAGATTGCCCGCATCGATCGCAGTTATGCGCCGGTGGCTGATCGCATCACCCACTACAACGAGTTCACGATACCTCTGTCCGAGGAACAGGTCGGGTTGCAGGGTGCGCGCTGCATGGACTGCGGGATACCTTTCTGCCACCAGGGGTGCCCGGTCGACAACCTGATCCCGGACTGGAACGATCTGGTCTACCAGGGCGACTGGCGGTCCGCGAGCGAGGTGTTGCACTCGACCAACAACTTTCCGGAGTTTACCGGGCGCATCTGCCCTGCCCCGTGTGAGGCTTCGTGCACGCTCAACCTCGATGACGCCCCGGTCACGATCAAGGATATCGAGCTGTCGATTGTCGAGAAGGCCTGGGAAGAGGGTTGGATCCAGCCCCAGATCGCGCCGCACAAGACCGGAAAGCGAGTCGCCGTGGTCGGCTCTGGCCCGGCCGGACTTGCGGCTGCGCAACAGTTGGCGCGTGCCGGGCACTCGGTTGCGGTGTTCGAGAAACAGGATGGCATCGGTGGCCTGCTGCGCTACGGGATCCCGGATTTCAAGCTTGCTAAGCAGGTGATCAAGCGTCGCATGGGGCAAATGAAGGCCGAGGGCGTCAAGTTCCATGCCGACGCCCATGTCGGCGGTCCCAACTTCCCTACCCAGCGACTGCTCGACGACTTCGAAGCCGTGGTGCTTGCGGGTGGTGCGGAAAAGCCGCGTGACCTGCCGGTGCCGGGGCGCGAGCTCGAAGGTATCCACTTCGCGATGGATTTCCTGCGCGCCAACAGCAAGGCGGTGCAGGGTGTGCCGGGTGCCGATGATCGCCTGATCAGCGCCGCCGGCAAGCATGTCGTGGTGATCGGCGGTGGTGACACCGGCTCGGACTGCATCGGCACCTCGAACCGGCACGGTGCGGCCTCGGTGACCCAGATTGAGATTCTCGACCGGCCGCCCGAGAAAGAGGACAAGGGTCTGACCTGGCCGGAATGGCCAAACAAACTCCGCACCTCGTCCTCGCAGGAGGAAGGTTGCGAGCGCATGTGGAACGTCACCACCAAGGCATTCCTCGATGACGGGAATGGCAAGCTGCGCGCGTTGCGCTGTGCGCTCGTCCGCTGGGACAAGGATGGCCAAGGTCGCTGGCAAATGTCCGAGGTCGAAGACTCGGAATTCGAGCTGAAGGCCGATTTGGTGGCCCTGGCGATGGGTTTCGTCCATCCGGTCCACGAAGGGATGCTGGCGGATCTGGGCGTGGCGCTGGATGCCCGGGGCAACGTCCAGGGCACGACCGAGGGTCCCGACGCCTACCGTACGTCGATCGATGGCGTGTTCGCGGCCGGTGACATGCGGCGCGGACAGTCACTGGTGGTCTGGGCGATTCGCGAAGGCCGCCAGTGTGCGCGTGCGGTCGACGAGTACCTGATGGGGCTGAGCAGCCTGCCGCGTTGAATGGATCGCGGCCGCGCATGCCCGGTCGCATAGGGTCCGCAACACGGTTGCGTCCCCCCGCACGCCTGCGCCGACGGTTCGCCGAGCCGGCCCCGGCCTTGCTATTCTGCTCCCTTCCGCATCCCTGGCGACGACTGAACTATGGCTGAACTGAAGAACGACCGATTCCTGCGTGCGCTGCTGCGCGAGCCCGTCGACATGACGCCCGTGTGGATGATGCGCCAGGCCGGTCGCTACCTGCCGGAGTACCGCGCGACCCGCGCCAGGGCCGGCAGCTTCCTGGATCTTTGCAAGAACCCCGAACTGGCCTGCGAGGTCACATTGCAGCCGCTCGAGCGTTTCCCACTCGATGCAGCGATCCTGTTCTCGGACATCCTGACGATCCCGGATGCAATGGGCCTGGGGCTTTACTTCAGCGAGGGCGAAGGGCCGCGCTTCGAACGCCCGCTGCGCGATCGTGCCGCGATCGACGCGCTCGGCGTGCCGGATCCGGAGGCGGAACTGGGTTATGTAATGGACGCGGTACGCGCGATCCGCGGGGCGCTCGACGGCCGCGTACCCTTGATCGGTTTTTCCGGCAGTCCGTGGACACTGGCCACCTACATGGTCGAGGGTGGCAGCACCAAGACGTTCGCGCTCGCGAAGGGGATGATGTTTGATCACCCGGACTGGATGCACCAGCTGCTCGGCAAGCTGGCGGATGCGGTCACCGCGTATCTCAATGCGCAGGTGGCCGCCGGCGCGCAGGCCCTGATGATCTTCGACACCTGGGGCGGCACGCTGACCCCACGCGACTACAAGGCGTTTTCACTCGCCTACATGCAGCGCATCCTGGATGGCTTGACCCGCGAGGCGGACGGGCGCCGGGTGCCGGTCATACTGTTCACCAAGGGCGGGGGCCAATGGCTGGAGCTGATGGCGGACACCGGCTGTGACGCGCTGGGGCTGGACTGGACGCTGGACATTGCCGACGCCCGGGCGCGCGTCGGCGACCGCGTGGCGCTGCAGGGCAACCTCGACCCCTGCACCCTGTACGCCTCTCCGACAGTGATCCGACGCTCGGTGTCCGAGATCCTTTCCGGCTACGGCAACGGGCCGGGGCATGTGTTCAATCTCGGACACGGCATCCATCCCACGATCCCGCCCGAGCACGCCGCGGCGATGGTCGAGGCGGTGCACGAACTGAGCAGGCCGTATCACGCCGCCTGAGCTTTGAACTGGCGCGGCCTACCAGAAAGGCCGTCCCTCGGCCTTCAGCTGCGCAATGTGTTGCCGGAACGCAGCAGGGCCGTGCGCCAGGAAGAGTTGTTCACGTGTGTAGGTCCCGTTTTCCTTGACCTGCTCGGAGAACAGCAGTGGTCGGCCTTGTTGCTCCGCAAAGCCTTTGAGCCAGTTTAGCGCCCGCCCCGGAATCCGCCGCCCGACCGGCACCGCGACATCGACCGGCAGGCCGTTCCAGCGCGCCTTGCCGAAGATCACGATCACCTTGGCCTTGTCCGGTTTCATCCATCCGGGCAGCGGGCTGTTCGCCACGACCCAGCCGCACTTGAAGTTGATGCAGGGGTCGCGAGGGCGGTTCGCATAGTCGTCGCAGCCCTTGCCACTGACGCTGTGCGGGCATGCGTGGCCGGGATATACCGGATGGCCACGGATATCCATCTGCACCCAGCCGTCACAGCAGGCGGTGCAGGGCTGACATTCGCGCACCGGGGGCGCCGCCGGACCGGTCAAATCCGGTATACCGTCGCGGTCATCAGCTTCGCGGTCGCCTTCATCAATGCGCGCACCGGCAGCGGCAGTGCCCGGCCGCCGTGATCCAGCGCCTTGCGGCCGTGCTCGATCTCGTCGGTCTTCATCTGTTCGAGGATCGCCCGCGTGCGGCGATCCTGCTCGGCGACGTCGGTCAGGTGATGATTGAGGTGGTTTTCGACCTGCTTCTCGGTTTCGGCGACGAAACCCAAGCTCCATTTATCACCGGCGATACCGGCCGCTGCGCCGATCGCAAAAGATCCCGCGTACCACAGCGGGTTGAGCAGGCTCAGGTGACCGCCCAATTCCTCGACCCGCTGCTCGCACCAGTCCAGGTGATCGTTTTCTTCCGCCGCGGAACGCTGCATGCTTTCGCGCACCACCGGATCGCGGGCGGTCAGGGCCTGGCCCTGATACAGGGCCTGCGCACATACCTCGCCGGTGTGGTTGATGCGCATCAGGCGGCCGATATGGTCGCGCTCGGCCTCGCTTAATGTCGCCTCGGGAACGCTGTCGGCCGGATTCGGCCGCTCGGTGACCTGGGGACGGCCGAACAGGGTCCGCAGCGACTGGTCGATGCTCAGCAAGAGTCGGTCGGTCGGGGTGAGGTCTCGGGTTTGCATCTGCGTCCACCGTGTTTGCTTGGCGAAATTCTTCATTTTAGCAAGCTGAGACACTCCCCGGGTCATGCGGTTCCGGCCCCGGTGTCAGGTCGCGCGGTCCAGCAGCTGCCGCGCCAGCAGCTCGACCGGATGCAGCACCTCTACCTGCGCGCCATGCTCGCGCAGGCCGGCCGCCAGGTGCATCGCGCAGCCGACATTGGCAGTCAACAGCAGCGTGTGCCCGTTGTCGAGCGTCTGTTCCACCAAAGGGCTGCGCAGACGCGCCGCAGTCTGCGGTCGACGCAGCATGTAGTCACCCGCAGCGCCGCAACACTGACCCGCCACCCCGACGGGCTCGATCTGCAGTTCGGGGATCAGTTCGAGCAGCGTGCTTACCCATTGCGCACCGCGATACACGTTCTCGACGCTGCACGGGCTATGCAGTGCGACGCTGCGGGCCAGCGGTGAGAAGTCGCTCGGCCGCAAGCCGCCGCGTTCGAGCAGGAAGCGGTGGATGTCCAAATGCGGCGCAGGCAGCGGTGGCCGGTAGTCGTCCAGGTGGACGCCACAGCCGCTGACCAGGCTCACCACTGCATCCATTTCGCGGCTGAACAGCGCGCGGCTACGCGTCGCCAGTCGCTCGGCCCCGTCAGCGTCACCGGCATGCCGGGCCAGGGCCCCGCAGCATGGCTGCGCCTCCGGCACCCAGACGTTAAAGCCGCAGTGGCGCAGCAGCCGCAGCGCCGAGGCAATCGCGCCGCCCTGCTGAACCCGGCCGATGCAGCCGGCGAACAGGCCGACCCGGCCGCGCGGCCGGCCGGTGAACGGGGCATAGTCGCCGGGGGTGGGCGCCGGCCCGGTCGACGTGAGCGCACGGGCGGTCGCGTGCAAGCGGTGCAGTGGCGGGACGGGCCGGGAAAGTGCTTCCGGGATCGCACGTGCCAGCCGAAGACCGGTACGCAGTAGCGCAGGGCGGCGCAGCAGATCGCCCAGCCGGGGCGTTTGCCCGGGATAAAGGCGCTCGCGCGCCGCGTCGATCAGTCGCCCGTACGGGACCTGGGAGGGACAGACCCGTTCGCAGCGCCGACAGGCGAGACAGCTGTCCAGGTGCCCGGCCATTGCCGCATCACGCGGCAGCTGGCCGCTGATCAGGCCCTCGATCAGCGCGAGACGCCCGCGCGGTGACTCGTTCTCGTTGGTCTCCAGCCGGTAGGTCGGACACTCCGGCAGGCACATGCCACACTTGACGCAGCGGTCTAGACCCGACTTGATTGCCTGCTCGGCATCAGGATTCTGCATGCCTTAATATAGCCCAGCCCCCATCGTCGCCATGCCCGGAAACTTGTATGAGTTATTTTTCCCGTCACATCTTTTTCTGTACCAACCAGCGAGACGACGGCAGTCAGTGCTGTAACCAATGCGGCGCCCAGCAGGCCCGCGACTATGTGAAACGGCGCTGCAAGGCGCTGGGTATCTCCGGCCCCGGCCAGGTCAGGGTCAACAATGCCGGCTGTCTCGACCGGTGTGCGCTGGGCCCGGTCGCGGTGGTCTATCCCGAGGCCGTTTGGTACACCTACGTAGACACGCAGGACCTCGACGAGATCGTCGACAGCCACCTGGTCGAGGGTCGCGTCGTAGACCGTCTGAGGCTCGATCCGGAATGAGCCTCGGCCACCGGCGGCCCTGCCCGCGGTGCGCAACAAGGTCTGCGATGTTTGCCTCGCTGCCCCGGCCCGGTGAACGCGGTGAGCCGTCTCTCAACACGACCGCAACGACCCTGGTGTTCAATTCACGGGGTCGCGTGGTGGTTCCGGGCGTTGAGCCGAAAAGAACGCGAAGAAATCGGCCCCTGCAGGACTCGCCGGTGCACCGCCGAAACTTGTGCGGCGCCGCATGGTTGCAGGCCCTGGAATCGGCCTACGGGTGCGGCGAACAGGGGGTTGACACTGAGGAGCTAATATAAGAACATACTTACATGCTGATTCCTGATGAATCAGTTCTCCTCCATCCTCCTTTGGTGGTTATTGATAGCGCGACGCCCCCGTCGCGCTTTTTTTTGCGCGCAGCGCGACCGCGTCCCAGGGGCGGCACGCCCTTGTTGCGACACTTGCGCCAGGGGCGTTAACCGGCTAATATTCGCGCCCTTTCGTGAAACACGCATAACTCCTTGTTTGGAGCAGGATAATGAGCACCACGGTAAGCGCAAAGCCGGCCGAAGTACGGCGGGAATGGTTATTGGTCGATGCCAAAGGTAAAACGCTCGGGCGCCTCGCCTCGGAAATCGCCCGCCGCCTCAAGGGCAAGCACAAGCCCATCTTCACGCCGCACGTCGACACCGGCGACTATGTCGTGGTGGTCAATGCCGCTCAGGTCGCCGTGACCGGCAACAAGCTCAAAGACAAGATGTATCACCACCACACCGGCTATGTCGGCAATCTGAAGTCGATCAGCCTGGAGAAACAGCTCAAGAAGGCGCCGGAGCGGGTAATCGAGACCGCGGTGCGTGGCATGTTGCCGCGCAACCCGCTGGGCCGCTCGATGATGAAAAAGCTGCGCATCTTCTCCGGCCCGGAGCATACGCACCAGGCACAGCAGCCCAAGCCGCTTGAACTTTAAAGAACGGAACTGAGCATGGCACAGCAAACGAATTATGGTACCGGCCGCCGCAAGACCTCCGCGGCCCGCGTGTTCCTCAACAGCGGCAACGGCAGCATCGTCGTGAACGGCCGCCCGCTGGACGAATTCTTCGGCCGCGAGACCGCCCGCATGGTCGTGCGTCAGCCGCTGGTCGTGACCGAGATGGCCGACAAGGTCGACATCAGCGTCACGGTGACCGGGGGTGGCAACACGGGCCAGGCCGGCGCGATCCGCCACGGTATCGCCCGGGCGCTGGTGGAGCACGACGAGTCAATGCGCGCCCCATTGCGCCGGGCCGGCTTTCTGACCCGCGACGCGCGCGCGGTCGAGCGCAAAAAGGTCGGCCTGCACAAGGCGCGCAAGCGTCCGCAGTTCTCGAAACGCTGATCTCTCCCGTCGTCCGGGGCTCAGGCCCTGTCCCTGGGGCGTAGCTCAACTGGCAGAGCGACGGACTCTGACTCCGTAGGTTCCAGGTTCGACCCCTGGCGCCCCAGCCAAATCACCGAAACCACAAAAGGCCCCGCGGAGGGGCTTTTTGTTGTCTGCAATCCACACCCAGCGCCAGCCGGCGGCCAGCGGATTTTGCGTATTCCTAGAATCCACTTTAATTTTCGATGTCAACCAGCCGGCAAAAAATAATTTTTTTGCGATTCAATTACTTGCCGATCAGGGGTAGTGGTGTTTTTGCAACAATTCACGCCCGTGTGGATTTTTTACAAAAAAGCCTTGCGCTGTGGTGCATGTGCGACTAGTATTCTCACTGCACAGCTTTTCTTCCAAATCAAACCGAAACGGGAGTTCTCGATGAACAAAAAACTACTCGCAGCAGCCATCACCGCTGCCGTCGTAGCGGCACCGGCGGCCTTCGCCGAAAGCGTCGTCTACGGCAAATTCCACACCTCGTATGACGGCGTCGACTATACTTCGCCGCGCTTCGAAAACCGCGACAACTACGAGCTCAACAGCCGCGCCTCGCGCCTCGGCTTCAAGGGCTCGGAAGACCTGGGCAACGGCCTGAAGGCCATTTACCAGGCCGAGTTCAGCGTCCAGACCGACGGCAACGACGGCGGCTACGGCCAGGACGGCGGTGACGGCTGGGGCGGTCAGCGCAAC
>CBDTXT010000035.1:0-13202 GCA_965364465.1 uncultured Chromatiaceae bacterium | reverse complement strand
GTATTGGCCAAGTGGCAAGGCCATGACGCACGCCGAGCATCGCGGTATGCCAGGTCGTTTCAGATCGCTGCGGCGATGGCATCGCCGAGCTCTACGGTGGTCGCGGTGCCCCCGATGTCGGGCGTGCGCGGCGCATCCGGATCCGCGAGCACCTGTTCGATCGCATGCACGATCGCATCGTGCGCATCACCGTGTCCCAGATGATCGAGCATCATCGCGCCCGACCAGATCTGACCGATCGGGTTGGCGATGCCCTTGCCCGCTATATCGGGGGCTGATCCGTGCACGGGTTCGAAACAAGACGGGAATTCACGCTCCGGGTTCAGGTTCGCGGAGGGCGCCACGCCGATCGTACCCGTGCAGGCCGGGCCGAGATCGGACAGGATGTCCCCGAAAAGATTCGAGCCCACAACGACATCGAACCAGTCCGGGTGGCGCACGAAGTGGGCGGCGAGGATGTCGATGTGGAAGCTGTCCACAGTCACGCTGGGGAAGGATCTGGCCATCGTCTCTACGCGCTCGTCCCAGAACGGCATTGTGTGGATGATCCCATTGGACTTTGTCGCACTGGTCAGGTGCTTGGCCGGGCGGCTCTGCGCCAGCTCGAACGCATAGCGCAGTACACGATCGACGCCCTGACGCGTGAAGACGCTTTCCTGGACGACGGTCTCGTGATCAGTGCCGGCGTACAGGCGGCCCCCGATCTCGGAGTACTCGCCTTCGTTGTTTTCGCGCACGATGTGAAAGTCGATGTCCCCAGGCGCGCGTCCGGCGAGTGGACAGGGCACACCCTCGAACAGGCGAACCGGCCGCAGGTTGACGTATTGACGAAACTCCCGGCGGATAGGGATCAACAGTCCCCACAGTGACACATGATCGGGCACCCCGGGGAAACCGACGGCACCGAGAAAGATCGCGTCGTGGTCCGCGATCTGCTCGATGCCGTCCTCAGGCATCATCGCGCCATGCTTCGCAAAGCGCTCGCACGACCAGTCGAATTCGTCCCAGGCGAAGGAGAGACCGAATTTGCCAGCGATCCTTTCCAGGACCTTGACACCTTCGGGTACGACCTCCCGGCCGATACCGTCACCCGGGACCAACGCGATCCTGTAGCTCGTCGTCAAAGCAGAGCCTCCACGCTGAGGTCAGCCACCGCGATAAGGGACTCAAGCAGCAACCGAAAGGGCGGTCAGCTCTTCATACAGCGCGGCAGGCACCACCAAACCGTCGCGCGCAGCGGCGGCCCGAAGCGCGAGACGTCGCGCACCCGGGAGCCGGGTCCCGTCCTGCGCGAGGATGGCGCCGATCAAGGCCTCCAGCCGATCTGAGAACGCAGCACCCGAAAAGACCTCGGGGTCGATCGCGATTAGAAACTGACCAACCGCTGGCGGCTCCCCGTCCGCGGTGAAGAACGACGAGGCCTCGAAACCGAATCTCGCACCGGTCAGCGCCGCTGCGAGGATCTCGACCATCAGCACCAGCGCGGCGCCCTTCGCATCCCCCATCGGCAACATCGTGCCCTGCAGCGCGGCATCCGCATCCGTGGTCGCTTTCCCAGAGCTGTCGAGCGCCCATCCTTCGGGGATCTGTTCGCCCTGCTTCGCCGCAACCATCACCTTGCCGCGCGCCACTTTGCTCAGACTGAGATCGACGAGGAGCGGCGGCGCCGAGCGCCGCGGTGCCGCAAACGCGATCGGGTTCGTACCGAACACACCGGCCGTCCCACGCCAGGGCGCAATCGCCTTCGGGCTATTACCGAACAGCAAGCCGATCAGCCCAGCGGCCGCCAGTTGCTCAACGTGATAGCCGGCCTGGCCAAAGTGGTGCGAGCGATGCACGCCGGCAGCCGCGATGCCGGTCACACCCACCCGGTCGATCAGGGTCTCGATCGCCAGCGCCAGCGCCGGGTACGCGAAACCGTCGCGGGCATCGATGCGCATCGCCGCTGGCGCTACTGTCTCCAAGGTCGGCACCGCGTGGCCGTCGACCTTGCCAGACGCCGACTGCGCCGCATACGACGGCAACCTCGAAAGGCCATGTCCCTTTTGCCCGTCGATCTCGGCGGCAAGCAGCGCACGGGCGACGCAAGCCGCGTTCGACTCGGCGGTCGCATGCCGCGTCAGTACCCTGCGGGCAAGCGATTCTGCCTGCTCGATGCTCACGGTCACGCTGCTCATCGTCCGTTCAGCACCTTGCGCACATTGGCGGCGGTCACCGCGCTCACCCGTACATTCGACTCCTGCGTGACGCCAGCGATATGCGGTGTCAACACCAGATTATCGACACCGGCGAAGCGCGTACCGGCATCGGCCGTGACCGGCTCGGGTCCGAACACGTCCAGTGCGGCGCGACCGAGGCGGCCCGAGCTGAGACCATCGATCACGGCCTCTTCGTCGACTGTCCCGCCGCGCGCGGTGTTGATCAATACCGCGCCGGCCCTCATCCCCGCGATCCTCTGCGCGTCGATCAAACCCCTGGTCTCCGCGGTCAACGGGACGTGCAGGCTCACGACATCGCAACCGGACAGCAACGCATCGAGATCGCACCGTTCGACGTATTGCCAGGCCGGATCATCATCGGCGACGAAGGGATCATAGGCCATTACGCTCATGCCCAGCGCCTGGGCACACCTGGCGGTCTCGCGCGCGATTCCGCCGAAACCCACCAGGCCCATCAACTTGCCGCCGACCTCCCGACCCATGCATCGTTGGCGTGGCCACGCTCCGGCGATCACGTCTGGGCTTGCCAGATAAGCGTTGCGCAGCAGCAGCATTGCCATCGCGACCACATATTCGGCCACAGCGACATCGTTCGCACCGGTGGCCGGACACACCACGATGCCACGTCGCTCGCAGGCCGCGAGATCGATATTGTCGAGCCCGACACCGAGCCGCCCGACCACCTGCAGCGAGCCTGCCACTTCGAGCAAGGCGCCGCGCACCTGGGTACGGTTGCGCACCACCAGCGCCCGCGCGCCGATCACAGCGGTCGCCAGCGCTTCCGGGCGGTCGACCAGGGCAGGTTCGTACATGACGTCGAAATCCGCGGCCAGACTGTCGACCGCGGCCTGGTCCATGAACTCGCAGATCACCACATCCGGCATCGCTCTCCTCCGACGAAAATCCACTCGCAGTTGCTAGTCGAACAAAAGTCCCGGCGGCAGTGGCACCAGCAGGACCTTGGCGAACATGGTGTAAAAACCGATCACGATGGCGGCGCCCACCAAGGGGTAGACGATCAGCCGGAAACGCGTCCACCGATCGTACATCGCTAGCCACATGATCGCCGCGAACACCACCAGGCCAGACAATACGAAACCGACGTAAGGCATCAGCGCCGTGCCTATCAACATCGCCCCGACCAGGCCAACGCGGCGCGGCGTCGAGGCCCCCTCGGCGGTTGTGCCGTCGTCCGGCGATGGCCGGATCAGGTTCCAGACGATGAGGGCAATAGAGAACGCGATCATTGCAGTCGCGATGGCACGCGGAAACACATAAGAGTCGCTGTCCAACATCCTGGTCGTGTCCCATAGCGACAAGGCCGCCAGCAGGATGAACACGACGGCCATCACCATGCCACCGATATCGCGACCGGCCGATGTCGTGTCGTTGTCAGTCGGCACGGACCTTCCTCCTCGCGTTGCCAAGCCAGCGCGACCGGACCACCGGGTAGAACAGCGACAATAGGATCAGCGCGATGATCACCAGGCTGATCGGCCGGCCGAAGAACATCCCGACGAGATCCTCCGAAGCTGCACCGATCGTCCAGGCCTGAACGAAGCCCTGCTCAGCGATCCTGCCGAGGATGAGGCCCAACACGATCGGCGACGGGCTGTAGCCGAAACGGTTCAACACCCAACCGACGACGCCAAGGACGATCATTATCACGACGTCAGAAATGCTGTTGCGGATCGCATAGGTACCGATCATCGTCATGAACGCGACGGTCGGCACCAGCATGGCCTTGGGTACGGTGATGATGGTCTTGTACGCATAGCGCCCGATGACAAGCCCGGTCGGAAGCATCAGCAAAGTTGCAAGAAAAAGGCCGTAAATAAAGGTGAAGACAATCGAACCCTCGCTGGTGAACAGGTTCGGCCCGGTGCGCACGCCCTGGATGAGCAGCGCGCCGAGGATCACCGCATCGGGCGGGGTACCCGGGATACCCAGAACCAGCGTCGGAATAAAGCCACCGCCCACGGTCGCGTTGTTGGCCGACTCCGTCGCCTGGATCCCCTCGGGTTCTCCCTTGCCGAAGTGCTCGGAACGCTTCGAGCTGCGCCGCGCCTCGGAGTACGCGACAAGGCCGGCGATCGAGCCACCCGCACCGGGCAGAATGCCGACCAGCGTGCCGATCACCGAGCTGCGCACCAGGTTCAGCTTGTGTTTCCACGAGATCGCCAGCGCTTCGAGGAATCTGAAGCCGCGCGGCTGGTGCGTGACCTTCAGGTGCCTGTCGGGCGTCGCGACCAGGTCGATCAGTACCGGGATACAGTACAACCCGATCAGCGCACTGACCGTCTCGATACCACCGAGCAGCGTCTGGCTGCCGAAGGTGAAGCGGACGTCCGCGCTGACCTCGGCTACACCGACGCAGGCCAGCAGCAGTCCGAAACAGGCACCGATCAGGCCCTTGAGCAGGTTCCCTTCCGACAGGGCGGAGATCAGCGTCAGGCCGAACACCGCGAGCCAGAAGTATTCGACCGGCCCGAACGCCAGCGCAACGTCGGCCAGCGGTGGCGCCAGCATCAACAGGAACGCGGCACCGATCAGGCCCCCGACCACAGACGCGAGACAGGACAGGGTGACGGCCAGGTCTCCATCGCCGCGTTTGGCCATTGGAAATCCGTCGAACGTCGTCGCGATCGCCGATGGTGTGCCAGGCGTATTGAGAAGGATGGCGGCATAAGCGCCGCCGTAGATTGCCCCGGTGTAGATCGCACCCATCAGGATGAGCGCGGACGCCGGAGGCATCGTAAACGTGACTGGGACCAGGACGGCGACAGCCATGGTGGCGGTCAGCCCGGGTAGAGACCCTATGACGGTACCTGCGATCACACCACCCAGCGCGAGCAGGATATTGATCGGCGTCAGGGCCTCCAGCAGGTATTCGATGCCCGGCATCGCTCATCGCCCTCCCGGTCCGAAGGTCAAGGCCGCGTGGTCGCGACTTCTTTGATTATCCCGGCCTCTCGCGCCGCCTTGCCATAGACCCCCTTCATCTCATCGATGAAGGCATCGATGCCAGCATAGTCGACGTCCAGCAGCGCCATGCCGTCATTCTCCATGCGCTTGCGGAACTCCGGATCGGCGTTGATCTCGCCGATCATCTCGGACAGCTTCACACGCACCGCCTCGGGCGTCGATTTGGGGACCGCGATGCCGCGATAGGCACCGGACACGAGGTCGAAGCCAAGCTCTTTAAATGTGGGCACATCAGGAAACCTCGGGTGACGCTCCTCCATCGCGACGGCCAAAAGCCGTACCTTGTCCGCGTGTTTCGCACCCACCGAGGTATAGCCCCACTCCGCTTTCACCTGATTGCCCAGCAAGGCCGCCACCGCCTTTCCCGTACCTTTGAAAGCGACGTAAGTGGTCTTGATCTCGGCCATGCTGTCAAAGCGGACCTGTGCGAGATGGTTCGCCGTGCCCTTCCCCGATCCAGACAGTGTCAGCTTGCCCGGATTCTCCTTCGCATAGTCGATCACGTCCTGAACCGTCTTGAACGGACTGTCTTTGGTGACGACCAGCGCATCGGGTGTGTAATGGAACATATAGATACCGGTGATATCGTCGGTCTCGAACCCCACATTCTTTTGCATCGGCTTGACGATGATATGCGGCAGGTTGATCCCCATGATGGTGTAGCCATCGCCTTTGGTGGCATTGAGCTGTGCCCAGCCAACCGCGCCCCCACCACCGGGCTTGTACGAAATAACCAGATCCTCTCCGAACTTGTCCTTGAAAAACGCCTGTTGATGGCGCGCCGTGATATCGGATTCGCCGCCTGGGCCGAATGGAATCACGTAGTTGATCGGTTTCTCCGGGAATGCGGCGAAAGCCGAACCGACCGGAATCAGCGCCGCCAGCGCGACGATCGCCAACTGTTTCAGTTTCATGGTTTTCTCCTCTCCTCTCGTCTCATCGGTGTTGTTGTCAAATCGAATCGTGTTCAGGCCCGGTGAGCCACCTGGCTTCGTTCGACCGCGCATATCGCCTTGACACCCGCTTTTTGTCGTTCGCTCGATAGTTCGCTCAGGGGTTTAGGGGCGCAATACGATCTTCGGCGCCCCGGCCCGGCCTTCGTGAATGTCACGAAAGGCGGCTGCACCCTCAGACAGCTGCCGTGTCTCAACCCAGTCGAGCGTTCCCAGCGCCCCGCGATACAGGGCCCGGATCGCAGCGCGCAGGTCAACCGGACTATAAGTGTAGTTGCCGAGGAAGGTGATCTCTTCCAGGGTCATTCTGCGGGTATCCAGGCCTGGCTCGTTGTCTTGCAGACCGACGTGCGAAATCACGCCGCCTGCCTTGACGAAGCGACATGAGGCGGCGCGTGTTCGGCCGCTGCCTACCGCATCGATGACCAGATCGAAGCTGTTTTCGTCCGGCAGATCGGTACCGACCGGGTCATAGACCTCGCAGCAGCCAAGATTCTCCGCGGTTTGCCGACGCAGTGGATTGGTATCGCCGAGACAGACATCGAGACACCCCTTGCCGCTCAGCATCAAAGCCGCAAACGCCCCGATGGAGCCACCACCCAACACCAGGGCACGGCACTCGGACAGCGGTCGGTGCAGCACCCGATCTGCCAGATAAATCGCATGCAACGACGTGGCAGCCGGTTCGGCGAGGCTGGCGACGACCGAGTCCATGTCTTGCGGCATATCGAGCAGGTTGCGTTCCGGTATCACGATGTACTGCGCGAACGCACCGGCGACGCGCATTCCGATCAGTTCGCGTTTGGCGCACAGATTCGACCGTCCGCCCTGGCAGTGGTCGCAGGCACCGCATGTCATCAGTGGATTAAGCACGGCGCGCCGCCCCTGCTGCGTTCCGTTTTGCACCACCCCGACGGCCTCATGACCGAGGATCAATGGAGGAACCCGCCGCGCATCGTGGCCATGGTAGGCGTGCATGTCGGAACCGCAGATACCGACCGCCTCTACCTTGACCAGCGCCTCGCCGGGCCCTGGCACCGGATCCGGTTCGTCGCGGTACTGCACCTCAAGTGTGTCTGTGTATACCAGCGCTTTCATTCACTGTTCGCCTATTTCGCGGTAAAGCCGCCGTCGATCGAGATGACCTGGCCGGTGATGTAATCCGAGGCCGGCGACGCAAGGAACACGGTCAGTCCGTCCAGATCCGGCAGATCACCGTTGCGGCCGATCGCGGTCTGCGCGGAGAGCTTTGCCAGCAGGTCGGGGTTGTCGTAAACCGGCGCGGTCAGCTCGGTCGGAAAAAAGCCGGGGGCCATCGCGTTGCAGTTGATGCCATGGCACGACCAGGCCTCCGCCATCGCGCGTGTCAGCTGCGTGATACCGCCCTTCGACGCGCCGTAGGCGAGCCCGTTGGGGAAGGCGCGCGTCGACTGCAGTGACGCGATATTCATAATGCGCCCCCAGCCCTTGGCTTGCATCGCCGGCACCAGCGCACGGGCGAGAAAAAAGGGCACCGCCAGGTTCAGGTTGAGTGTGGCATCCCAGCTCTCGAGGGTGATCTCGTCAACCGGCTGGCGGAAATTCACCCCGGCCGCGTTGATCAGAATGTCTACCTGACCGAACGGCCGCGCCGCACGTTCGGCCAGGTCCGCCATCACGCCGCGGTCTCCCAGATCCGCGGCCAGCGCTGCCGCCCTTCCACCGCCCGCTTCGATCTCGGCAACTGCCTGTTGCAACTGCGCCTCACGGCGACCGCTGATCACCACATCCGCCCCGGCGGTGGCCAGCGCCAACGCCTGGCGACGACCGATGCCTGACGTTGCACCGGTCACCAGAGCGACCTTACCCTCGAGACTGAACAGCGTGTTCATCGGCGCCTGTTCACGCGGATCCGGACAGGTCGAACGACTCGTTCGGGAAATACTTTTTCAGTCGGATATCGGCCGTGCGCGCGTGGCCTTCCATTCCCTCGAGGCGGGAGATGCGCGCCGTGGCCTCGGCAATCGGTTTGGCTCCCTCGCGCGTGGCCCGCTGCCAGGTCACAATTTTCATGTACTTGTGCACGGAAAGGCCGCCGGTGTAGCGCGCCGCGCCGGACGTGGGCAGCACATGGTTGGTACCCGAGGCCTTGTCGCCGAAGGCCACCGTGGTCTCTTCGCCGAGGAACAATGAGCCGTAGCACTTGAGGCGATCGAGCCACCAGTCCAGGTCTTGGGCCTGCACGGTCAGGTGTTCGGGCGCGTACTCATCAGACGTGGCGGCCATCTCCTCGCGGTCGCTGCAGAGGATCACCTCGCCATAGTCACGCCAGGCGGCGGTCGCGTTGTCGCGATTCACCTCGGGCAGGGATTCGATGTGCCGGGGGACCAGTTTCAGCACTTTTTCCGCCAGCGGCCGGTTGTCGGTCACCAGCCAGACCGGTGAGTTGTAACCATGTTCGGCCTGACCCACCAGGTCGGCCGCGACGATTTCCGCATCGGCAGTCGCGTCAGCCAGGATCAGGCTGTCCGTCGGACCAGCGAACATATCGATGCCCACCCGTCCGAACAGGATGCGCTTGGCCTCGGCGACGAACTGGTTTCCCGTGCCCACCAGGATGTCGGATTCAGGCTGACCGAACAGGCCGAAGGCCATGGCCGCCACCCCCTGCACGCCACCCAGGGCCAGGATGGAATCGGCACCGCAGATCTGCGCCGTGTAGACAATGGCCGGATTGATGCCGATCTCGGGTCGTGGTGGTGAACAGACAGCGATGTGCTCGCACCCGGCGACCTTGGCGGTGGTGACCGTCATGATGGCCGAGGCAACATGGCTGTAGCGCCCGCCCGGGACATAACACCCGGCGGCACGGACCGGGATGCTTTTCTGGCCCGCAATGAGACCCGGCACCACCTCCGTTTCCACGTTGATCAGGGTTTTCATCTGCGCTTCGGCGAAGCGACGTACATTGTCGTGGGCGAACCGGATATCGTCCTTCAGCTTCGCAGGGACTTTTTCTGCAGCGGCGGCAATCTCGTCGTCGGTCAGCACGATATTGCCGTCATAGCGATCGAACTGCTTTGCGTACTTGCGGGCCGCCTCATCGCCCCCCGCTTCGATCTCGTCGAGGATGCCCTGTACGGTGGCCCGTACGTCACCGGCATCGGTGCTGGAGGTCTTCGGCGCTTTTTTTAGATACTCACGAGACATGCGTGTGCCCTCTTTGCGGTCGAACCCTGCTTATGCGCTTTCGTACAGGCGGGTGAGAACGAACTCGCGATGCCCTAGCGCCTCGGCAGCCGTGAGTCGGCCATTGGCGGTTCGGAACATCATGTCGAGCAATGCATCACCGGCACCGTCGGGGGTCATTTCCTTGCGCAACAATGCAGACACGTCGACATCAACATGTTCGCTCATGGTGCGCACGGTGCGCGGGTTGGCGCACAGCTTGATGACCGGCAATATCGGGTTGCCGATAATGTTTCCCTGACCGGTCGGGAAGAAGTGCACGACATAGCCCGCAGCCGCGGCCAGGGTCACCATCTCGGCGGCTGCGGATGACGAGTCCATGAACCAAAGGCCGGGCCCGGTCGGTGCTTCCGCCTTGTCCAGCACACCGTCCACCATGCATTCCTTGCCAATCTTCTGAATGTTGCCGAGGGCCTTTTCTTCGATCGTCGTCAAACCGCCCTCGATGTTGCCTTTGGTCGGCTGTGAATCCGAAAGGTCAGAGGTTTTGAACCGATTGATCAGATCCTGATAGCGATTGAACATGAACATGAACCGCTCACGTATCTCATCGTTACGGCATCGAGCCGCGACCAGATGTTCGCCACCAGTTATCTCCGAGGTCTCGCCGAACAGCAGCGTCGTGCCATGCGGGTACATTTTGTCGAAGGCATTACCGACCGTCGGATTCGCCCCACAGCCTGACGTGGTGTCGGATTCACCACACTTGGTCGAAACCCACAGATCGGACAGCGGCGCTTCTTCACGGCGCAGTTCACTCGCCCACTGCACATACTCCCGGGCGGCCTGCGAGGCCTTCATGATGGTCTCGTGGTCACCGTGCTGCTCGATGCCGAAACCCGTCACCGGTTTGCCTGTCTTGGCGATACCTTCCACGATTTTCTGCGTCCAGCCGTTTTCGATGCCGATCACGACTACGGCTGCCACATTCGGATTCGCACCTGTGCCAATCAGGGTGCGGAAATGCAGCTCAAGATCCTCACCGAACTGCAACCGGCCGTAGGGATGAGGCAGTGCCATTGTGCCTTTGATGTTGTTGGCAACCGCTTCGCATGCGGCATTGGACAGATCGTCCACCGGCAGGATGATGACGTGATTGCGCACGCCGACCCGGCCGTTCTCCCGGCGGTAGCCAAAAAAACTTGCGTTGTTCAAATCTTGGGACATTGCTTTTTCTCTTCGAATAGTTGGACGACTCGGGGCCAAGGGCGCTGACTACCAGCGTTTGGTCTTGATGTTGTGAACGTGGGCGTGCTCGCCCATGCCGATATCTGCGACCACCCGACCGATATCGACGCCGTACTTGATCACCGTGTCACCTTCCTTCAGGGGCTTGATGGCGAGTTTGTGACCAATGGGGATGTCGCTTGCCGCGGTGAATTTGATCTCTGAATCCTGATCCATGATCCATCCGGTCAATTGATCGCCAGCCTTCACCCCTTCCACGACGACAACGCCAACACTGTCACCTTCGTCATGAACCACAAAATCGATCATTCGTCTGTCTCCGGTTGAGATGATTGAGGTCGCTCCTCTGCGTCAAGGAATCGTAGCCGCTCCAGACTGACAGTCAAGTAGTCTTATATAAGACCTAGAGGTAACCTACCCTTTCATTCGCAAGCAATTGTTGACACGCATTTTTTTGGTGCGGAGAGAGAAGCCGCGAGGGTATTCAAGGTCAGCAGTGCCCGTGGGGGATACGGCTGGACAAATCTTATATAAGACTATAATGATGACTCACGAGGACCTGCGCGAGCGGGCGTCAGACACTTCCGAGGTACATGACTTGCAACTTTCAAGCGTGAGGGGAGCGACCCCACTCTACATGCAGATCAAGGACCTGCTCGTTTCCAGGATCAGTAACGGGCAGTGGTCGCCAGGCGAGCTGATACCGAGCGAAATCCAGCTTGCGCAAGAGCTTGGCGTGAGCCAGGGAACAGTCCGCAAAGCCATTTCCGAACTCGTGGAAAAAAACATCCTGACGCGCAAGCAGGGCCGGGGCACCTTCGTCGCTTACCACGACAGCCAGCGTGCACTATTTCATTTTTTTCACATCGTCGACAACGCCGGGCACAAAGTGCTGCCTGACAGCACCACACTGTCCTGTCGCCGAAAACGGGTATCGCGGCTGCAGTCGATCAAATTACAGCTCCCCCCGGGCTCGTCCGTCGTCAACATCGAACGCATTCGCAAGCTCAACGGTCGGCCGGTCATCCTGGAGACGATCACCTTGCCCTCGGATCCATTTGCCGAACTGACACGCATTGATCCACACCACCTGCCGAACATGCTGTACGAGCTATACGAAAAAGAATTCGGCACCACCATTCACAGCGCCGAAGAGCAACTGCGTGCGGTAGTCGCATCTGCACACGATGCATCATTGCTGGATGTTGCGCCCGGGACGCCACTGCTTGAAATCGATCGCATTGCATTGACGTTGGACAATACCCCTGTTGAGCTACGTGTCAGTCGCTGCATCACCCGCAATCATCATTATCGGAATACGATCTTCTGAGATGAGGGCGCGCATGGTGAGCAAACCGATCAACGGCACTTAACGTGAATGGCACTGACTTAAGCCGATACGGGTTGTTTCTGGAGGAAACGTCGGTGGCATGGATGCCGCCGTCGAGCCTACATGGACGTATTTACGGTGTTTTCCGCAAGAAATGACCCGTGTCGGTGGGCCAACTACCCGACGATCACCGTTAAGTAAGTGCCATTGCACTTTACGTCATTTTGAAGAAAGGAAGGCTACTCGATATTGCTTGCATCTACGCCCCAATGCTTAAGACTTGGCGGGTAGGCCGCGTTACGCGAGTGGAACGTCGAGCGATTATCGGCACGACCCGACGACTGGAAAAGGTGCTCGATGAATCGGAGGATTCGGCGCATGCGAACACGGCATATATCGAGCGCCTCAATTTGACAATCCGACAATCGGCCGCCTATTCGCGTCGACGCAGTCCGACTCATGCACGTTGTGGAAAGCGATTGCACCGGCAGCTCGTACTCATGCGTTGTCATTACAATTTTATTCGTCGTCATATCAGTTTGCGGTTCGGGCGGGAGCTTCGGACGCCGGCCATGGCCACCTGTCTCCAGAACCGAGTATGTAGTTTCGGAGATGTCTTCGCCATTGCTTAGATTAACAGCGGATGAACGAAGCACCGAAAACCGTGATCCCAATAAGCAGGGACCATACACCCGGGTTGAAGGCGACAGCTGATGCCCGTTCGACTACCTTGTCAGGTCTTCATACCAGTAAAACCAGGCCAACGACAACCGCCAGGATAGATATCAAGGTGCCCGGCGCTTGCCCATGACAAGGTAGATCGAAGGCGATGCATCATGATTTACCCACCAGACATTGCTTTGGGTAGCCAAAGCACCAGTTGCGGGAAGCTAAACAGCAGGATCAGACCGAGGAGTTGGATCAACATGAACTGCATCATGCCGAGGTAAATGTCCTTGAGATCCCAGGTCGGCACGACCCCCTTCAGGAAGTAGGCCGACAAGGCTACAGGCGGGGATAACCACGCTGTTTGCAGGTTCACCGCGACCAGAATGCCGAACCAGACCATCAGGTCGTAGCGATCCAACCCATAGATCTCCAGCGCCTCGACCGTCGGCAGCAGAATCGGCACAACGATCAGAACGATGGGTACCCACTCCAGTGGCCATCCGAGCAGGAAGATCAATGCCATGACCAATAGCAGTATCAAGTAGGGCGACATGTCGAGACCAAGTAGCATCTCGGTCATCATCTTTGGCGTGCCCAGGGCACTGAATTCGGCGCCAAAGAAGTTCGATG
>CBDTXT010000034.1:0-13300 GCA_965364465.1 uncultured Chromatiaceae bacterium | reverse complement strand
CTAGTGGGCCCTGCGCCTCGGCCTGGCAGTATTTCCCTGGTGACCACTCCGCCGCCAGCAGGTCCACGGCCCGACGATGCCGGACTCAGTCCTCCGGCCAGCGTTGCGGCACGCGGCGGATCATGGACCGATCGTAACCCGCCGCCTCCGCGACCCGCAGCAGTTCGTCGAATTCCGCCTCGCTCACCGAAGGCGTGCGTGCCATGAACCAGATGTAATCGCGCTTCGAGCGCCCGATGATGGTCCGCTGGTAGTCGTCGTCGACAAAGAGCACCAGGTACTCTGCCTTGATCGGCCAGATGAACTGCATGCCCCACACTGCATTGCTGTCGTCGCGAATGAAGCCGGTCGGTCGGTAAACCTTCTCGGGGCCATCGAATCCGCCTTTGCGGAAGCGGAAGGTCGTTGCGACCCGGCCGTCGGGCGTCAGGTCGTAGGTCTCGACGGCATTGTATGCATCGCGCTCGATGAAGGTCGGTATGTTGCCGACCACGTACCAGTCACCCATGAAACGTTCGATATCGAGTTGCTCCACCGTGTCGATAGAGGTCCTCGGCGCCGACTGACAGGCCACCAGGACGAGAGCGAGGGGTAGGGTACCCAACAGTCTGACCGTGCGCACCTCACCGACCCTCCGACCGGCCGCTGCTGGACGCGGAGGCCAGCAGCCTGCTGTCGGCCGGCAGGTACCGCATCAGCCGCCCATTCTTCAGGCGTGATTCGAGGGACACCCAACGGCCGTCGCTACGCCTGTACCAGACGGTGATATCCACATCGTGCGCCGCTGCGCGGATGCGATAGCCATCGGCGGCGATGTCGCGCCCATCCAGTTCGAGGATCGCTTCACCCAGCGGCTCGATATCGACCTCGATGATCTCGCCGGTCTGCGCGTTCAGCAGGCGGTTTTGCTGCACAATCTGACGGTCCCAGTAGGCGAAGCTCATCAGGCAGTCGCCCGGATAGGCGCTGGCTCCGGCGTTCGTCCCGATTCGGTAAGCCGACGTCTCCTTGCGTCCCTCGACGCGGAACTGTTTGCCGTTCGAATCGGTTTCCGCATCGATCTGAACCAGACAGCCGTCGCGCCATACCTCGGTGTTGCTGTGCCGGTAACTGAACACAGGTACGAAGAACAGGCTGACGTCGAAACTGGCACTGCTCTCGATCACTTTCTTCGCGTCCTGCTCGGTGATGCGGAAATCGTGCGAGCCGATCGGTTTGCCGTCCAGCAGCACGCGGAAGCTCAGGTCCCTGGCGGTCGCGCTGGTCGCCGCCACGACGCCGCTCAGCAGCAGGGCCATGCCGGCGGCTGTCAGTAAAGTTTTCATCGCGTTCATGTGCGCGCCTCCGATTCCGGGTCCACGCCACTGCCCGGCCGCGCAGGCCCCGGCAGGAATGCGTTGGTCCGTTGGATATAGTCGCGATACGCCGGGCGGCGTTCGCCGATGTCTTTCTCCAGCATCGCGACACCGGATACCTTGAGCAGCAGGAAGGTCATCAGCAATGGTGAGATCACCGTCCACCATCCGCCGGCGGCCAACGCTGTCAGAAAAAGGCCCCACCAGATGCAGGCGTTCCCGAAGTAGTTGGGGTGCCGCGTGTAACGCCAGAGACCGGTGTCCAGCACCTTGCCGCGGTTGGCCGGGTCGGCCCGGAAGCGCGCCAGCTGCCAGTCGCCCACGGCCTCGAACAGCATACCGACGCCCCACAAGCCCAGGCCCAGGTAGTCGAGCAAGCCCAATGGACCGTTGCTGTGTATCGCGACCAACAGGGGCAAGGAGATGACCCAGGCGATCGCTCCTTGCAAACCGAATACCAGATACAGGCTCTTGAAAGCGAAATTGGGCTCGTTGCCCGCACGGATGCGGCGATAGCGATAGTCTTCCGGTTCTCCCCAGTTGCGCCAGGTGACGTAGGCCGAGAGCCGGACGGCCCAAAGGCCGACCATGGCCAACACCAGCGCGGCGCGCGGGCCGGGTGCCGGGGCAGTTGCCAGGTAAACCACGGCCGCGACCAGGAACATCATCGACCACAGGCTGTCGACGACACTGACGTCGGCCTTGCGGACGCTGATCAACCAGGTGAGCAGCCCCGCGGCGAGTATCGCCAGCAGCGCGAGCAGTAATGCGTTCAGATCAGGCATGGCCGCGAGACTCCCGGACCGTGGTGGGTACGCGGCGCGCCACTGCCGGTTTCCACTCGTCCAGCCGCTGTGCCGCGAGCATCAGCAGGGGCATGATAATCGCCCAGCCCATGGCCAGTGCCGTCAGTCCAGCGGTGGCGTCGTTGAAGGTTACGCCCCCCAGTTTGGCGCCGCCCAGATAGGCCAATGGGCCGCCGACCGCTCCCAGCACGAAAGCGATGTAGCTGCGACCCTTGAGCCAGGCCATGCTGACATTGAGCGTCGTCGCGAATCCCACCCACATGGCGACGATCCAGTACGGCGCCAGCATCGGGTGCCACTGCCCGGCCGGGTAGCTCAGCCAGCCGGCCGCGACCAGCAGGGAGTCGAACGCGAGCCCGGTCAGCGCGGCGATCCCGAGCAAAACCATTTCGCTCCGCGGCTCGGGCACCTGACGCAGATGGTATGCGACCAACGCGGCCACCACGAGGGGGCCCAGCCAGGGGGCGCCGTGCGCGGCGCCCAGCACGCAGGCGAACCAGGCGAGTTGGAACAGTGCGAAGTTCAAAAAGATACTCATTGTCATACTCTCCCGGCTCAGGCCTCGGCCCGCTCGAACAGATAGTGGCTTACCCACCACTCGTTGCCTTCGGCGTAGCCGAACAGTTCGGCGCAGGCCATGAAGAACAGGCGCCAGCGTACCCACCAGGTCTCGGCTTCATCGGGGCCGTAGGTTTGCTCGAGGATCGGCATGACGGCAGCGCGCCGCTGATCCATACGTGCAAGCCAGGCGTTCAGTGTCTTCTCGTAATGCCGGCCGTTCCAGCGCCAGCGGTCTACCAGGTTGAGGTCCTGCTGGAAGCGCAACGGGAGCTCATCGCTCGGCATGATGCCGCCGCTGAAGAAATAGCGGCTCATCCAGTCGGTCGGCCCCCGATCGACGAACTCGTAGGGCGAGTTGCGATGACAGAAGATATGCATGAAGAACAGGCCGCCCGGCACGAGCCAGCCGTTGATGCGAGCGAACAGCCGCCGGTAGTTGCGCATGTGCTCGAACATTTCGACCGACACCACGCGATCGAAGCGCTGATCGGTGTCGAAATCGTTCATGTCGGCGGTGACCACGGTCACGTTGACGAGGCCGCGTTGTTCGGCCTGCTGCATGATGTGCTCGCGCTGCGAGTTGGAGTTGGACACGGCCGTGACGTTGGCATGCGGAAAACGCTCGGCCATGAACAGCGTGAGCGAACCCCAGCCACAGCCCAGTTCGAGTATGTCCAGCCCATCGTGCAGCCTGGCGTGCTCACAGGTCAGCTCCAGCGCACGCTGTTCGGCACCGGCCAGATGCCGTGCCCCATCGCCCCAATAGGCGCAGCTGTACTTGCCATGCGGACCCAGCACCTCGCGATAGAATTCGGCCGGTATCTCATAGTGCTGCTCATTGGCCTTATCGGGCAGCAGCGCGATCGGCGACTGATCCATCATCGCGACGAACTCCTCGCTGCGCTGGCCGACGTATTCGCAATCGTCGGGGCGCAGCTGTTTCAGACGCCCCTTCAGCAGTCGGCGGATGCCGGCACGGCTGACCTTGTCCGGTACCAGACCCTGCTCCACAAAACCTATCGCCGTCACGTTTGCCATGGTTTGCGCCTCTCGCTTTCCTGATCGTGGAGAGCACCATAGCCGGGTCGGTGTGAAGCCGGGGTCTTCGCGATGTGAAGGAAACGTGAAGATGGTGCCCGGCCAGGGTTGCCTGACCGGGAAGGCGTATGCTCAGTCCGGTGAAGCCTGTGCCATCGCCTTGCAGAGCGCGGAAGGAAAACCGACCTTGACCCGGGTGCCATTGCCCGGACGGCTGCTGATCTCGACCGGCCATCGATACCGTTCCGAAAAACGCCGCACGATCGTCAGCCCGACGCCGTGCCCACCCGGACGCTGCGGGTCGGCGCGAAAATACGGCCGGAACGCCTCCTCGATCGCTTGCTCGCTCATCCCCACGCCGCTGTCCTCGATTATCAGGTGGCGCGGCTTGATGACGACCCGTATCCGGCCATGATCCGTGTAGGTGAATGCGTTGCGCAGCAGGTTGCCGACGACCGCCGACACCGCCTGTTCCGGGGCCTGCACGACCAGGCGGCAGTCTGCTTCCAGCCGGGTCTCGACCGGCTTGTCCCGCGCGATCAGGCGCAATTTTTCCAGTTCGGCATCGACGACCGCATTGATGCAGACCGGCTCTTCCGGCAGCCCCTGATCGGCCTCGCGGGCCAGAATCAGGAACGACTCGACCAGTTCCTCCATCTCGCCGGATGAGCGGCGAATGCGCTGCACGCCGTCGCGCACGGCTTCCGACAGGTCGTCGCGCTCGAGCAGCAGGTCGGTCGCAACGCGAATTACCGTCAGGGGCGTCCGCAACTCGTGACTCGCATCGCGGGTGAAGGTGCGCTCGCGCTCGACGAAGGCGTCGAGGCGGTGGGCGAAACCGCCGAGTGCGGTGGCCAGCACCCGGACCTCGTCGTCGGCGTCCTGCGGCAGCTGCGCCGCCGCGAAGCGTTCCGCGTCGGGCGCGTCCGGGTCCAGGCGGTTCACTTCGCGCGCCAGCCAGGTGACGGGCGACACCGCGCGGTGAGATGCGCGGAATGCGAGCCAGACGGACAGATACAGGATCAGCAACACGATCATCAGCGGAATCAGGCCGAAGTAAGCGGCCAGCTCGTTGACCCGCTCGCCGTCGAACACCAGGTACAGGCGTTGGCCTTCGCGGGTGGTCACGTAGACGGTGGTGAAGTCCGCCCCGCTGGGCACGTCGTGGAATCCATCCACGACCCCGTGCAGGCCTTCCGGCAGTCCGTGGTCACTGCCGACCGGTGCGAGAAAGCCGCTCAGGTTGCGCGTGTCGGGCAGCCCGAACTGCGGGTCTGCGTCATAGCGCGCCCAGAAATACTCGGCCTCCAGGCGCAGCGCCTCGGTCACCAGCACATGCTTGATCACGCCCGCCGCGAGTAGCACGCTGACCACCGCGGCGATGCTGATCGCCGCGGCCTGCAGCAGGAAGGTGCGGCTCAGTCGCCTTTTCAGGCCGCCGCTAATCTGCATCCGAGGCGGCCAGGCGGTACCCCGCGCCGTGCACCGTGTGCAGCAACGGACGGTCGAATGGTTTGTCGATGGACTTGCGCAGGTTGTAGAGATGGCTGCGCAGCGTATCGCTGTCGGGCAAAAGGTCACCCCAGACCTCGCGCTCCAGGTCTGCGCGACTCACGACGCGCGGCGACGCCCGCATCAGCACCGTCAACAACCTCAACGCGATCGGTGTCAATGTCAGGCGCTGGCCGGCACGTTGCACCTCCAATGTCCCGGTGTCCAGCGACAGATCGGCGACCCGCAGGGTCTCATTCGCGATCGCGCCGCGCCGCCTGCGCACCAGCGCCCGCAGCCTCGCCTCGAGCTCGCGAATATCGAACGGCTTTACCAGGTAGTCATCGGCGCCGGCGTCGAGCCCGCTGATCTTGTCCTGCTGCGTGTCGCGCGCGGTCAGCATCAGCAATGGCGTATCGCGCCGCGCGTCTTCGCGCAGCTTGCGACAGACGGCCAGCCCATCCATTCCCGGCAGCATCAGGTCGAGCACGATGGCGTCATAGTCGTTGACTACGCCCAGGTGCAGCCCCGTGACACCGTCGGCCGCATAGTCGAGTTCGTAGCCGCGTGCCTCGAGGTACGCGCCGACCATCTCCGCGATATCGCGGTTGTCCTCGATGAGCAGGACGCTGGCGTGGCTAGCTTGCGCTGTCATGGCGGGCTTTCGGTGACCGAATGCCGATTATAGGCGGCCCCGACCCCCGGCAGGCAAACGGCCGCCGACGGGTTCGTTGTCGGACCCGAGCGGGCGCGGAACCGGTGCAAGACGCGGCAAGCAGCGCGACGCTTACACTGGTCGGTCCCAGGGTCACCGGCAGCCCTAAAGGCCGATCAGCTCCGCATGCACCTTTTCACTCTTGACCGCGTCCAGTAGTGCGCTCGAATGCACCTTCTGCGGGTTGTACTCGACAACCACGAGATGCGGTGTGCTGTCGGCGTTGTGCACGCTCACGACCCCGTCGATCGCGCGCAATTTCGACTCGACAGCGGCCCTCTGCTCCGATCCCAGATTCTCGTCCACGTGGATGGTCACGTCAGCCAGTTGAATGTCCATACCGCTTCTCCCTATCGATCTACGATTGTGATTCCGTCCTTCGCGCAGGTCCAAACTAACGCCTCGTAACGCCTCGGAATTTGACACACCTCAGTTTTCCGGCGCATTGGCCGTGCAGAACGCCGTGAACTCCTGCTTGGCGGCGTGACTGCTGGCCCCGTGCGGCAGCAGCCCTCGGTAGCGAGCCGCCGGCCCCCCGGGAAAGCGGCATTGAGGCCCGGATTCAGTCCGCTGCATCCCAGAGGCGGCGGTAGCTGTCCCTGTAGTGCGCCAGGCTGAAATGCCGCTGCAGGTGATGGTAGCCGAGTTCACCCAGCGCTTCGCGGGCAGTCGGCGACAGCCGATGGACCTCGAGCAGCCTCTGGGCGAGCCCCGCCACGTCGCCGGTAGCGAACAGCGCCTCGGGCTGCGGCACGATCTCGGGCGCGGCCCCGCTGTCAGCCGCCAGGATCGGCAGGCGATGGACCATGGCCTCGAGCAGCACCAGGCCGAACGGTTCATCATGCGAGGGGAATACGAACACGTCGAACGCCGCCATGTAACTGGCCGCCTTGGGCAGAAAGCCGGTCAGATCGATCTTGTGCTCCAGACCGAGTTCGTGGATCTGGGCCGCGAGCCGGTCCCGCGCCTTGCCCCGCCCGATGATCACCAGGCGGGCGTCGGGCAACTGCTCGTGGACCTGGGCAAACGCGGCGATCAGTTCGTCTTGCGCCTTGTAGGGTACCAGGCGCCCGATCGTGCCGAACACGAACGCATCCGGGGCGATCCCGAGGGCCTTGCGTGCGCCGTCCCGCTCGAGACGGTCGGCCGCGAGTCGCACGTCGTCGATCGCGTTGGGGATGACGGTGCAGCGTTGCGGGTCGAGCTGCGGCAGGCACTGCAGGATATTGTCGCGCATGGCCTCTGACACCGCGACGAACTTGCACCGCGGGTCGAGTGCGTTCAACACGAACTTCCGTCTGCGCGGGCCATGGGTCGTGTTGCGGTCGAAGTAGTTAAAGTCATGCACGACGAAGTACATCCGCTGCAACGGCACCAGCCGATTCAGCGTGTTGACGGCCACAGCCGGCTTGTGATGATGGCAGATCGCGAGGTCGAAGGGCGCCCGGCGGCTCATCAGCCACAGCTTGAGGGCAAGGAACCAGCGTTGTCGAAAACGCCTGCGGTGTTTTGCATCGAGCAGTACGACCTTGCCCGCATAGCGCGCTATCTCTCCCGGTGACAGGGAGCCGCGGACGAACACCGTGGTGACCTCGAACCCATCCCCGGCGAACGCCTGGCTGATCTCCCGGTAGAAATCGAATCCCCCGTCGATCGCCGACCGGGTGATCTGTAGCACCCTGACCGGACGTTTCATCGCGCGTCGCATGCCTCAGGGCCCCGACAGCTCGAGCATCTGGTCGAAATCGATCTTCGGGACGATCGACCCGGACAACCGGCTTTGCGGCGATACGTTGTACAGCGCGACGCCCTCCGCATCGCACAGATCGCGCGCCAATTCGAACGAGGGGACGATGTAGTGATCGAAATCCAGGTCCAGCCGGCTGGCGACGACGTTGTCGCCCGACTCGTAGAAACGGGCGAGCGTCCCTGTGCCACCGAGATCCATGCCGAGGATGAATACCCGCCGGAAACCGAGCGCACAGGCGACCTGGAGTGCGGAAAACACCACGGTCTGGCCGGTGAACACCCCCTTGTCCACGGATGTGCTGAAACCCACCCAGCCGCGCGCGCCGCGACTCGATTCATGCAGCAACAGGCCTGCCTCGCGCTCGGCCCAGGCATCGAATGCGACCGGATCCAGTTTTGCGTGCCCGTAGCGCGCGTTGATCTCCTGGATCAGAAACAGCCGGTCGCTGCCGAGCAGCGACGGTTCGCGCTCCGCGATCTCATTGAGGACGCGAAAGCTGAACAGACAGTTGGCACCCGAGGTGATGCCCTGCCTGATCAATGCGAAGCGATCGCGGGCAAAGTTCTTGTCGGTGACCACAAAATAGGTCAGCGCGAGACCGCACGCCGCGGTCTTCACGATGCTGCCGTTTACCCCGAAGCAGGCCCGGCCATGCAATCTGGAGAGATCCATCTCGGCGAGCGAGGGACCGCTGGCGACGATGTAGCAATCACGCTGTCCGGTGGCGGTCGGCAGTTGGGACAGCGGGCGCGCGAGGCCGATGCGTCGTTTTCGCCAGAGGATGTCATGGGCCCCGGCCTCGTCGACCGCCGTCAACGCGAAATCCGGATGCAGCTTTTGCTGATGCTTCAGCTCGGAGGGTGTGCGGAGCTGCTGGAACTTGCGACGGGCTTTGGTCAACAGGCGCATAAGGAATTTGAGTAAGGCGAGCGGAGATTTGCGGTTGGTCGAGGCTGGATCGGGGGAAATGCTGCCCGCCTCGACAGTGCCGGGCACGCAGCGCAACGTGAAATTGGCGCGCCCGACAGGATTCGAACCTGTGACCCCCGCCTTCGGAGGGCGGTACTCTATCCAGCTGAGCTACGGGCGCGACGCGGCGTCATTCTCGCCTATTTTGGGTCTTGACCTCAATGGCGTTGCGCCCGTGTCACGCCTCGGTGCCCACATTCGATCCGATCCCTTGCCGCTACAGCAGCGCCTGGGTCGATTGTTGCAGCAGCAGGGTCCCCAGCGAGACCGTGAACAGACCGAGTATCGCGGTCAGCCCGCTGTGCGCCCAGGTCAGGCTGCGCGCCGACCAGCGCAGCGGCAGGCTGATTACGACTGCCAATGTGGTCATCCCGACGGCCGAACCGATACCGAATAATGCCAGGTAGGCAAGACCCTGGGCGATCGACTGCACGCTTCCGAGCGCCAGAACCATCAGCGCGGCCGATCCGGCCATGCCGTGCACCATGCCGACGAGCATCGGGCGTAGCGGCAAACGGCGGTTGTGGCGGTGCTGATGCGGGTCATCGGCATGAACACCGCCCGGTGCGTGGCTGTGCGCGTGGAAATGGGTCTTCCGGCCGTGGCGGTGGACATGAAAATGCACGCGTCTGCGCCAGAGCCGCAGCAATACGTCAGCGCCGAGCAGGATCAGCATCAGCCCAACGACGGACTCCAGTATCAGCGCGAGGTCTGGCCCGATGCTGCCACCGACCAGGACCACGGCGCCACCGAACAACAGCAGCGTCAGGCCGTGCCCGATACCCCAGGCCGCCCCCAGCCGCGCGGCGTCGCGCAGATTGCCGCCGCGTGTGCCCAGGCTGGCGACCGCGGCCAGATGGTCGGCCTCAACCGCATGCTGCAGGCCCAGAAGCAGGCCAAGGACGAGGACACTGGTCATGATGGACTCCGCACCGGGCCGCCCAATTATCGCCCGATTCGCGTGTCCCGGCACTGTCGACGGTCAAATCGATGTCCCGATACACGGTTGCGCGCCGGATTCGCGGTCGCCAAATACACCGGATTCAAAAATTCAATACCCATATCAATAATATTGGTCTAAGGTTAAACCGTTCGCGATGCGGCCGAAGAATCGCGGCAGCAGACCGCCACGCCGCGTCCGTTTCAGGCACCAGACGATAGCCAAAGGAGAAGCAAGATGTCCCTCGCAGCAGCGAAGCACGCACAAGATGTCCTGATCAAAGGCCTGCCATTGGACGATGACGGGTTTTTGCTCGATCACAGGGCCTGGAACCGGGCGATAGCCCAGGACCTGGCCAACCATCTCGGGATCGGGCCGCTTGGTGCAACCCACTGGCTGATCATCGATTTCGTCCGCGACAAGTACTTCCGCACCGGGGCAATGCCGCCGATGCGCAATCTTTGTCGCAAACTCGGCGTGGATCGTGAGGCAGTGAGCAAGGCCTTCGGCGGTTGTCGCCAGGCCTGGCAGGTCGCCGGATTGCCCCACCCGGGAGAGGAGGCACTGAGCTACATGGGCTGAACGCTGTGCCGGGCGGCGCCTGATCGCTGAGCGCGCCGCCGTCGAGCCGTGCGCGACCGCGCCGATCGCTCAGGCATCGCCAATCAGTAGCCCATCAAGGCCGGTCGGTTTTCGGGTCACACGCCCGGTGGGTAGCAGCGCATGGGACGCCGCTACCCATCGGGCCATCGTGACTATTCCACTATCTCGTTGATCAGTAACTGCACGCTCGCCGGCGGATCGCCGCTGTCGACCAGCGCGTCCGGCGCGACCATGTCGCCGGGACGCGTGGTCGCCTGGCCGCTCTTCGATACCTTCGCGCTGATCTTGACCCGAGGGAACGCGGACAGCTTCATCGCCGGCGTCATCGCCATCGCGTCAGTGAGGGTGACCTTCAGCGGCAGCTCCCCGGCCTGGTGCCTGGCAACTGCCAGCGGCATCGGTGGGCCGCTCTCCGCACGGGCCAGTACGAAGACGGTGTCGGTCGGCGCGACCTGCTCCATCAACGGCGGCGCCAGCGCGACCTCGACCACTATGCCGGCACCGGCATCATCGGCTGCGACCTCGGTGGTCGATGCCGCGGGTGCCTTCGCCGGGCCCCCGGCGGACGTTGCCGCCCCCATGATGGATGGCAGTGCGTCCGCGGTCGGCGGCGTTTCGCCACCCGCGTTACGGATCAACTGACCGAGTTCGGACTGCATCGCCGGTTGGTCGGCCAGCATCGGATAGGCGCGGCGCCAGTAGTCGAGCGCGGCCGCCTTGTCGCCCCGATCGGCGGCCGCATTGCCCAGTAGCCAGAGTGCGGTCGTGCTGTTCGGGTCGATCTGCAGCGCGCGTTCGAGCAGCTCGACGGCGCGCACGCCCACGCGGCCACCATCGCGCATCGCCATTGCGTCGGCCAGTGACAGCAGTCCAGCGGTCTCATTCGGCAGCCGCTCAACGACGTGCTCGAATGCGTAGACCGCGTCCGTGTACTGCTGCAGGCGCATGTAGGTGCGGCCCAGCAGGAACCACCCCTCCGCATTTTCCGGATTCGCCTCCATGCGCTCGCGTAGCTGGACGACCAGCTCGTTCAGTGGCGGCAAGGCGCTGCCGTCACCACCGCCACCGTGGCCTGCGATTGCGGTCTCGGCCGTGGCCCGGTCACCGATCATCTGCGGCGAGCCGATCTTCAGGTACAGCGGCACGGTGATCAGCGGGATCAGCAGCGCAGCGACCGGCAGCGCCCAGCGCCCACCGCCTTCTGTGCTCGTCGCGCCGGTTCCGGTCCCCTCGAGGTCCTGCGCCAGCGCCAGTTCCAGGTCGTGCTTGGCCTGCGTGAACTCTTCGTCCGACAGGTCGCCGGCCTCTTTCTGCTTCAGCAGCTCCGCCAGGTGCTCGCGCGCGATTGCGACGTTGAACTGCTCGGTCACGTCTGACTTGGCGCGGTGCCGCCGCAGCAGGCTGGGCGCGAGTAGGGCCAGGGCCGCGATGATCATCGCGACGGAAATAATCCAGAACAGGGTCATGAATCCCTCTTGTCGCGGTCTGTTTCGAGCAGTGAAGCGGCCGTTCTGAGCGTGGCCTCGTCGACGTCGACGGTCGCGTCGGCGCGTCGCCGGCGGATGGTGCGCATCAGCAGGGCCACGCCAATCAGCAGGATAATGAAAGGGCCCGTCCAGAGCAGCAGCGTGCTGCTGTTTAGCGGTGGTCGGTACAACACGAACTCGCCATAGCGATCTACCATGAAGTCGGCGATCTCCCGCTCGGACTTGTCCTGCTTGACCATCTCGTAGGTCTTGCGGCGCAGGTCGACGGCCAGTTCGGCGTTCGAATCGGCCAGATTCTGGTTCTGGCACACCAGGCAGCGCAGTTCGTCGATCAGCTTGTTGTAGCGTTGCTCCTGCTCGGGGCTGTCGAAGTCGTGCACCTCGACCCGGGCCTGGGCCCCGGCGGCGATCAGCAGGCAGAGGATGGCTATGAGCAGCCGTTTCACGACTTACCCCCGCCGGGCGCCCCGAAGTAGGCCTCGAACTTCTCGCGCCAGACGCCCGGGTTCACCGCGCCGGTATGTTTCTCGCGCACGATGCCCTCGGCGTCGATCAGGAAGGTTTCAGGCGCGCCATACACGCCCCAGTCGATCGCCGCATTGCTGTTCGGGTCGAATGCGATCTTCACGAACGGGTTGCCGAGACGCGTCAGCATCGCCTTTGCCTCGGCGGCCTCGTCGCGCCAGTTCATCCCGACGATCGGCACATTCTTGCGCTGCGCGAGGTGGACCAGGTACTCGTGTTCCTTCCAGCACTCTGGACACCAGGTGCCCCAGACGTTGAGCAGCCAGACCTTGCCCGCCATGTCCGACGGTCGCACCGTCTTTGACGGATCGAGCAGATCGGGTAGGGCGAACTCCGGCGCTGGCCGGCCGATGAACTGCGTCGGCACCTCGCGCGGGTTGTATTCACCCTGGTTCATCTTGTCCAGCACGAACCAGAACAGCGCGGCCAGCGCAAGAAATCCCGCGAGCGGGAAGATGGCTCGGGTCATGCCCTGGCCTCCGCGGCCTGCGCGTCTTCCTGGCGGCTGCGCCGTGCAAGCGTGCGATAGCGTCGGTCGGTCGCCGCAATGCCGGCACCGAAGGCCATCAGCAGTGCGCCGAGCCACAGCCAGCGCACGAAGGGCTTATGATAGATGCGCAGGCTCCAGGCCCCGTCACCGAGATCTTCACCGAGCGCGACGAACAGGTCGCGGGTCAGACCCGGGTCGATCGCGGCCTCGGTCATCGGCATCGTCTGCACCAGATAAATACGCTTCTCCGGGTGCATCTCGGCCACCTCGTGGCCGTCACGGCTCGCGACCAGGTTACCGCGATAGGCCGTGTAGTTCGGTCCCTTGGTGACGTCGACACCGGAGAAATCGAAGCGGTAGCCGCCCATTTCGTAAGACTCGCCCGGCGCCAGGCGCACATCCTTTTCGGTGGAGTAGAGCGACGTCAGGGTCACCCCGACAATGAATACCGCGATGCCGGTATGGCCCAACACCATGCCCCAGAAACCGCGCGGGACATGACGCCAGTTGCGGTGCGGCCCCAAGCGCTCACGGATCGCAGCGAGCGTCGAACCCGCGACCCAGATCGCC
>CBDTXT010000033.1:0-13452 GCA_965364465.1 uncultured Chromatiaceae bacterium | reverse complement strand
ATGCGGCGGGCAAATCCGATAGTCGGGAGGAGTGAGATCGAACGTGAACCATGATCGCTTCAGGGCCCTCACGTCTTGTTCAGTGTGGCCCGTCGATCGGGACCACGCCTTGATCCGCCTCAATCCATCATCAGATTCTGATGTTGCCTCTGTTCACCAGCCCTGGGCCTCAATTCGAGGCGTTCGCGACGCGCGGGCTTGCCGATTTGAGCTCAGCGAGATTCCAGCCACACTGGGTTTCGATGACCGAGAACAGTTCATCGTCGGTCTTGTGCAGCATGCGCAATGTCGGATCACTGTCGCCCGCCTTCGGACGCTGGTCCCAGATGAACTTGGGGGACAGTTTGCACCGACGTTTCGGATATCTTGCCGGGTAGTGGACCTCGGCGAACTTGGTCTGGCCCCAGACCTTTGCGCGACGCGGCGCCTCGCCGCGCTGCGCGACGGTGATCGCGATATAGTCGCCGGTATAGCGCACCTCGGGGTTGCGCCGCAGGTGGCGACTGCGGTTGAAATCGATCGGGCCTTCCTTGAGCGCGCCGTCGACCACCTCCATCGTACCCTGATCGAATATCACCGGTTCGCCGGTGGGTAGCGTGACCTTGAGCAGGCCCTGCCCGGCCAGCACCTGCAGCGTGGGCAGCTGTTTGCGCGGGAAGAAGTGCATCTCACGAAACATATTGTCGTGGCTGAAGCGGCCGGACAGCTTCACATCGTCGTTGACCGTGAGGTGGATGTTCTCGCGCGCGCGGTCGGCGAACATGAACGCATACTCGCGCCGTGCCCCCTTCTTTTTCAAGCCGACCGGGTTGACCTTCGGCGAGCCGTCGTTCAGGAATGAGAAACCGACCACCGAGCGGCGTTCGCCCGGCCGGTAAAAGTAGTAACGCAAGCCATCGATGTCGGTCGCGCGGATCGCGCGATCGAAGCGATGTGAATCCCGGATCGCATCGCGTTCGGGGGCAGATACGCTGGCCAGCATCGCGAGCCCATCGAAACGCTGCGGGGGCTTTGCCCGAGTCACTGGTTCGGGCGTATCCGCCTTCTGCATCGGCACGCAGGCCGACAGCAAGATCGTGAATCCCAGTATGATGACGCTACGCACGGTGATGACCCCCCTCGTTCTCCCAGTAGTGCAAAGCATAGATGCGCTGCTTCGTCGATCCGTGAACGCCCGCACACGCGGCGCTGATCGTGGCAAATGCAAGATCGATGTTCCCGCCTCGGGTCACTAAATCGGCCCGGGCGGTGCGTTCTTGACACCCACGGTTCCCGAATGCGGCCCGGCTGCCTATAGTCCCGCTTGATGTCCATGCAGCGAGACGCAGTATCGTGCGGGAACGAAAGGTACCATTAGAAGTCGTATCGGGTCGACCCGGTCGGCGGACGCGCGGGGCGGCCGCAACGCATCGTGTGTCGCCTGGCGCCGGTCTGTAGCGCGTGATCGCGTTCGAGACCATTCGCGTCCGTGGCCTGGTCCAGGGGGTCGGTTTCCGACCGACGGTTTGGCGATTGGCACGCGACGGCGGCCTGCGCGGTGACGTACGCAACGATGCCTCGGGCGTGCTGATCCGGCTGCTGGGTCCGCCGGTCGACATCGAGCGCTTCTGTCTGCTGTTGCGGGAACAGTGTCCGCCGCTGGCCCGGATCGACGCCATCGAGCGTGTCCCGGGTCCGGCGCCGGACGATGTGCATGACTTCCGGATCGTCGCGAGCGAGGCCGGCGAGGTACATACCGGCGTGGTCGCGGACGCGGCGACCTGCGAGGCCTGCCGGGCAGAGATATTCGACCGCGGCGATCGCCGCTACCGCTATCCTTTTACGAACTGCACGCACTGCGGCCCGCGGCTCAGCATCGTGCAGGGCATTCCCTACGATCGCGCGAACACCAGCATGTCCGTGTTCCGCATGTGCCCGGCCTGTCAGGCCGAGTATCAGGACCCTGCCGACCGCCGGTTTCACGCCCAGCCCAATGCCTGCCCGGTTTGCGGTCCGCGGCTTTGGCTCGAGGGCCCAGACGGCGAGTTGCCCGGACAGCCCGGCGTGGATGCCGTCGAGGCCGCCAGCCGGCTGCTTGCCCAGGGCCAGATTCTTGCGATCAAGGGCATCGGTGGTTTCCACCTGGCCTGCGATGCGCAAAACTCAAAGGCGGTGGCCGTGCTGCGCGAACGCAAGCGCCGCTACCGCAAACCCTTCGCGCTGATGGCGCGCGACCTCGGCGTGATCGCCCGCTATTGCGTGCTGGACGATCAGGCCGCAGCGCTGCTCGACAGCCCGGCGGCCCCGGTCGTGCTGCTCGACGTGCGCGGACCCGCCCGGGTTGCCGACGCGGTCGCGCCCGGACAGCATACGCTCGGGTTCATGTTGCCCTACAGCCCGCTGCACCACCTGCTGCTGGCTGGATGGGATCGGCCCCTGGTGATGACCAGCGGCAACCTGACCGAAGAGCCGCAATGCATCGCCAATGCCGACGCTGCAACGCGTCTGCGCGGGCTGGCCGACTACTATCTGCTGCACGACCGAGAGATCGTGAATCGGGTCGATGATTCGGTGGTGCGCATCATGCGGGGTCGGCCGCGGCTTCTGCGACGCGCGCGCGGCTATGCGCCGACGCCTGTCCCGCTGCCCCAGGGCTTTGCCGGCGCCCGGCCTGTCCTCGCCCTTGGGGGTGAACTCAAGAACACCCTGTGCCTGGTGAAGGATGGGCAGGCGATCCTGTCGCAGCACCTGGGGGATCTCGAGGATGCCCGCACCGCCGAGGAATATGATCGGACCCTGGCGCTGTACGGCCGACTGTTTCAACACCGCCCCGAGGTGCTGGCGGTCGATCTGCATCCGGACTATCGCTCCACTCGCGCGGGACGGGTCCGTGCGCGCCGAGACGGCCTCCCCTTGGTCGAGGTACAGCATCATTTCGCCCATATCGCGAGCGTGCTGGCCGACAACGCTCATCCGCTCGACGGCAGTCCGGTAATCGGCGTCGCGCTGGACGGACTCGGCCTCGGTGACGACGGCACCCTCTGGGGCGGCGAGTTTCTGTTGGCCGACTACCGTGGGTACCTGCGATTGGCGCATCTGAAGCCTGCGCCGCTGCCCGGTGGCGCGCAGGCGATGCGCGAACCCTGGCGCAATACCTATGCGCACCTCGCGACGCACGTGGGATGGGACAACTTCGCGGCCGGCTGGGCCGACCTCGAGCTCGCGGAATACCTTGGGCACAAGCCGCTGCGCGTGTTGGCCAAGATGCTCGAGCGCGGGATCAATGTTCCATCGAGCAGCTCCTGCGGACGTCTGTTCGATGCAGTTGCAGCTGCGCTCGGCCTGGCACGCGAGCAGGTCAGCTACGAGGGCGAGGCGGCGATCGAGCTCGAGACCCTGGCCGCGCAGGCCGCGCAGGCCGCGCCGCAAGACGACGAGGCCTACCCGTTCGCGGTGGATACGGGCGCTCCGACGATGCTGCTCGATCCCGCGCCGATGTGGCTGGCATTGCTCGATGACCTCAGGGCCGGCGTGGAGGCGCCGATCGTTGCCGCACGCTTTCATGCCGGGCTGGCGGCCGCGGTGGCCGGGCTCGCCGCACGGTTGGCCGCCGAGCGGGATCTCGGTAGCGTGGCCCTTTCCGGCGGCGTGATGCAGAATCGGGCGCTGTTCGAGTCCGTCTCCGGGCGGCTCGAACGCGCCGGGCTGCAGGTGTTCAAGCATCTGCAGGTGCCGGCCAATGATGGCGGCCTGGCGCTGGGTCAGGCGGTGGTCGCCGCAGCGCGGCAGCTCGACCCCGCCCGATGCGGGCCTGAGCCGCAATGACGTCCGAGAGGTGGATCAAGCCATGCGAATGCCCCGAACCAGGAGGCTCGCGATGTCCCGCCGGGGTCTGACGATGGCGGCTGCGCACAATGTGGCCGAGCGTCCGCCGCCCCGGGCGACCGCCGGCTGCGGGCCGGTGCGAGCCGTCGGACGCGATGCGCGTCGTGGCGCCGCTACCGATGCCGGCGTCACCGGGCCCTGGCAGCTGGTGCCTGTCCATGCATGAGATGTCGCTGTGCGAATCCATTGTTCAGATCATCGAGGATGAGGCGCAGCGCCAGGGTTTCCGCCGCGTGACCCGGGTGCGTCTGGAGATCGGGCGTCTTTCGGGCGTCGAGATCGGCGCGATGCGCTTCGGTTTCGATGCGGTCAGCCGGGGCACGCTTGCGGATGGCGCCGTACTGGAAATCCTGGAGCAGCCGGGTACCGCCTGGTGCCTGCCGTGCGCGCGCGAGGTCGACGTGCAGCAGCGCTTCGATGCCTGTCCGCGCTGCGGCAGCTATCAGCTCCAGGTCGTCGACGGCGAACAGATGCGCATCCGCGATCTCGAGGTCGAGTAACACCGCCCGCCGCCGCCCACGGGCCGGCTCTCATCGCGTCGCGATGCAAACGCGGACGCGCGGTCACTGGCCATAGCGCCAGTGTGTCTGGTCGAAACGCTCCCAGTAGCCGTCAGGCCGCTCGCGGGCCTCGAAGTTGTATGGCGTCCGGTCCCAACGCAGCACATCGTCCGAGAACGAGTCGAGCAGAAAGGTGCCCGCGGTCGTCTCGACCGTCAGCACACAGTGCGAGCTGAGCTGCGTCCGCAGGAACACCAGCGCCAGGCGCATCGCACCGCGGGGCAGACCGTGGCGTGCCAGCCGGGCGCGTTTCTCCAGCGCCATGTCTTCGCAGTCGCCACGGCCGGCGTGCGGCAGCGCCCAGTGCTCTTCCACGTCGTACTGTTGCGTGTCGAGCGCAAAGACGATCTGCTCGTTGACCGCCGCATTGGTCGCGCGCAGCGTGCGTAGCAGCTGCCTGCTGAACGGCAGTACCGCGGCGCCGTGCAGCTCGCACTCGGCCGGGACACGGCGACAGAAGTCGGCATAGGGCGGATAGCGTTCCACGACTTCGGACACCGGCAGGCTGAGCCGTGCCGTGCCGGCCGATTCGGGGCGCTGGTCCCCGGCAGCGCCATTCGATACCGTGATGCAGCAAAACAGCAAAATGGCGACCCGATGACGCCCCTGGGTCACTCGCGGGCCCGTGTGTCGCGCCCCGAATGCCCGCGCGGCAGGGCGGGGCAATTGATCTCGGGCAAATTACCAGTCAATCGGGCCATCGAAAAACCTCCGCGGGTCAATACTTGAATCAGGGGACCTGTAACCAGGATTCACCAGGGAAAACTAGCAGAGGAGGGCGCCGAGATGAAAAGTACGATGCTTGCCCGGCAAGTGCTGAAGGGTTTACTGGTGGCCGCGCTGGTGTTTCTGATCGCCGAGAGTGCGGCCGTAGCGGAAGAGGATACGATCGGTTCCGACGAATACCGCGTGTCGTGTCTTTCCTGCCACGGCGTGGGCGGCCGGGGCGATGGGCCGCTGGCAAAGTACCTGACCGTCAAGCCGACCGATCTGACCACGCTGGCCAAGAACAACGGCGGGCAATACCCGAGTATCAAGGCCGGTCAATACCCGTTCCTCCGGGTCTATCAGGTGATCGACGGGCGGGCTGCGGTGGAATTGCATGGAGACCGCGCGATGCCGGTATGGGGTAACCGTTATCTCGCGGACCAGCCGCAGGGCTATGCGCCATACGGCGGCGAGTACGAGAAGATCGTGCGTGGTCGGATCCTCGAACTGGTCTATTACATCCAGTCGATCCAGCAGTGAGGGCCATGGTTGCACCGGGCCGACGGCAGCAGGGGTCAGGTCGTGGGTGCCGGCCCGGTGGCAGTCCGCCGCTGGCTTTCCGCCCGCTGTCTGAGCGCTTTGGATAGTGTGCTCCGGCCGTTGAGCCGGGAGTGGGTGATGCTCGAGAAGCCGTCGATGACGCTGCGGATCGCGATAGGCAAGACGATCGGTTTCGCGTTCGGCCTGGCCGGTTTCCTGCTGCTACCCCAGATGCTTCCCGGGGTCGACCCATTGATCCGCTGGGGGATATTGCTTTGGTACACGACCCTGGGTGCGATCATCGCCGTGTTCGGGGTCTACACCTGGCACCCGGTGCTGAGGGTGCCGCTGCCCTGGTGGGTGCGGGCGCCCCTGATCGGGGGCTGGATGAATTTCGTGCTGGCCTTCTTCGCCTACGGGGTCATGAGCGACCTGTTGAAGGCCATGTTCGGCGATAGCGGATTCCTGCAGTCGCCGTTCTGGTTTGTGCTCGAGGGTGCCCTGGTCGGTCTGGTCATCGGTTACTTCGCCACACGTTTCGGCGGTGAGGGCGCGGCCACGGTCGATCATCGAGCGACGTGATCCGGGTTAGACTTCCGCTCTTTGGTGTTGGCCGAAGGCGCTCCCCGTGCTGTTCTCGTTCCTCAAGATTACCGTCGCGGTCTATCTCGTCTTCGGCATCTATTTGTATGCCGCGCAGCGCTCCTTCATCTATTTCGCGGTGCCCGAGAATCCTGCCAGCGACATCGTGGTCGAATATCTCGACAGTGGTGGGGAAAGGCTGAAGGTCTGGGTGGTCGACGAGGGGCGTGAGCGTGCCGTCGTGTACTTCGGCGGCAATGCGGAAGACGTCTACTTCAATGCCGAGGAATTTCGGCGTGCGCTGCCCGGGTACACGGTCTACCTGGTCAACTATCGCGGTTTCGGGGGCAGCACGGGTTCGCCCTCGGAGCGCGCGCTGTTTGCCGATGCGCTCAACATCTACGACATACTGGAGGGGCGCCACGCGACGATCGCTGTTGTCGGCCGCAGTCTGGGCAGCGGCATAGCGGTCTATCTGGCCAGCCAGCGTCCGCTGGAGCGCCTGGTGCTCGCCACACCCTATGACAGTGCGCTGTCGATCGCGCAGGCGATGTATCCCATATACCCGGTGTCGTTGATGCTCAAGGACCGTTACCGGAGCGTGGACTATGCGAGGCAGGTCCGGGTGCCCACCTTGCTGTTGTTGGCCGGCGATGACCGAATCGTTCCGGCGGCGCACTCGATGCGCCTCGCCAGCGCCTTTCCCGACGGCGTCGCCGAGCGGGTGGTGATCGCACAGGCCCATCACAACGACCTCTCCATGTACCCCGGGTACTGGGCCGCGATCAGTCGCTTCATGGACCCTTGAGGCGCCGCCCGCTTGGCCGGCCGTGCCGCCGGCGCGCTGCGCGTTATCCGCCATTGCCAGCATCGCCCCATTTCGTTACCGTCAGTACCTGGACCAACAAAAATGCGGCGGCCCGCTAGCATTGCGCCGTCAGCGGCCGCAGGGTGCCAGAACAACAATGTACTACCTGTTTCTCGCCGTCTCTCTGACCCTTTTCTGGGTGTTGCTCTCCGGGCATTACACCCTGCTGATTCTGTCGCTGGGGTTCCTGTCCGTGCTGATCGTGGTCTGGTTTGTTCGGCGCATGGACCGGGTCGATGGGGAGGTCGGCGTCCTGCCCATGCGACCGCGCCTGCCGTACTACCTGTTATGGCTGATGTGGCAAGTGGTGTTGTCGAATATCGATCTGGTACGGCGAATCCTAGACCCGGCCCTACCGATACGACCCACCTGGCAGCGACTCGACATCAAGGTCACCTCAACGCTGGCCAAGACGCTATACGCCAATTCCATCACCTTGACGCCCGGTACCCTCACCACGGATGTCAGAAATGACCATTTCATGGTGCACAGTCTCTCGCCAGAAGGTATCGAGGATTTGAGAAAGGGCGAGATGGAACGACAAATACAGCGCCTGGGGATCTGATGCCATGTTGAATGCCGCCATCGTCGCCGTCCTGGTGACCATGCTCCTGGCTCTGATCAGGACCTTTCTCGGCCCGACCGAATACGACCGCATGTTGGCCGCCAATTCCTTCGGCACCAAGACCGTACTGCTGATCGCGCTGGCCGGTTACGCGCTGCAATGGAACAGCTATCTGGATGTGGCCTTGCTGTATGCCCTGCTGAACTTCGTCGGCACCATCGCCGTGATGCGTTTCTTCGAGTATCGCAACCCGTCTGAACAAGACGATGAAACGGAGTCGGCGGTATGACGGTGATACTCGGCTGGGTCAGCGGTCTCTGCCTGCTGTTCGGCAGTGTGCTCTGTATCACGGGCGGGATAGGGCTGTTGCGCATGCCGGATTTCTTCTCGCGTGTCCACGCCTCGGGCGTCACGGAGACCCTGGCAGCGCCCCTGCTATTGATCGGGCTGGCACTTCAGATGGAATGGTCGCTGGACCTGGCCAAAGTGGCCATGATCCTCATCCTGATATTGGCTACCAACCCTACCGCGACCCATGCGATGGCCAAGGCCACATTGCATGGTGGGCAGCGGCCGCTCGAATTCGATAAAGACAAATCCACCGGGGGAGAAGGCTCATCGAAGCCCTGATCGACATCACCCTGCTGGGGTTTCTGGTACTGATCGCGATAGCGGCCATCATGCTGACCGACCTGTTCGCCGTGGTGATGCTGTTCGGTGTCTACAGCCTGCTTACGGCCACCCTGTTCATGGACCTGGACGCGGTGGATGTCGCGTTCACCGAGGCCGCGGTCGGCGCCGGTGTTACCACCGTACTGATGCTTTCCAGCCTACACCTGACCAAACGCTGGGAGGCCTTGCCCCGGCGTAATCCTTTGCTTGCACTGCTCGCGGTCGGGGTCACCGGTGCGGCGTTGGTCTATGCGGTCTTGGATGCGCCCCTATTGGGTGACCCGTCTGCACCGGTACATCAGCACGTGACCCCGCGGTTCATCGAACAGGGCCTGGCAGAGGTAGGCATGCCGAACCTGGTGACCGCGGTGCTGGCGAGCTACCGGGGCTACGATACCTTCGGCGAGACCGTGGTGATCTTCACGGCCGGGCTGGCCGTATTGCTGTTGCTTGGCATCCAGGATGACCCGCGCTTGCGTCCCGGGGTGAGTGCCATCGGCGACCAGCTCGTGCTGCGTTCGGTGGTCAAGGTGTTGCTGCCGCTGATCCTTCTGTACGGATTGTACGTGCAGTTTCATGGCGATTTTGGCGCCGGTGGCGGTTTCCAGGCCGGTGTGATCTTTGCCACCGGCTTCGTGCTATATGACCTGGTGTTCGGTGAGGGCAGCGCCCGTGCCGTGGTTCCGCCCCGCTGGCTGCACCGCCTTGCCGCCCTTGGCGTGCTCATCTACGGCGGTGTCGGTGTCTACTCCTTGCTGGTGGGCCGGCCGTTCTTGGACTACTCGGCGCTGGCCGATGATCCGGTCCACGGCCAGCACCTGGGGGTGCTGTTGGTGGAGCTCGGCGTCGGTATCGCGGTGTTCTCGGTGGTGCTGCTGATCTTCTATGCCTTCGCCGGTCGGGGCCGCCGCCAATGAGCATCCAGCCTGGGATCTACAACTACCTCATCGTGGTATTTCTGATGATGGCTGGATTCTACGTCGTCATCGCCCAGGGCAATCTGGTGAAGAAACTCGTCGGGCTGGGGCTGTTCCAGACGTCGGTGTTCATCCTTTACATCACCATGGGGAATCTCGCGGGAGGCCAGGCACCGATCGTCGCCGAAGACCTGACCTTGTATTCCAGCCCACTGCCCCATGTGCTGATACTGACCGCCATCGTCGTCGGCGTTGCCACCACCGCCGTGGGGCTGGCGCTGGTGGTGCGCATTCACGAGGCCTACGGTTCTGTGGAAGAGGATGAGATCCATGCCAAGGATCTCGCGGATGAAGAGGCCATGTTGAATGCCGATGCAGTCGACAGGGCGGGGGATGGCGAATGAGCTTCTGGGATCACCTCCCGGTTCTGGTGGTCATAGTCCCCCTGTTCGCCGGCCCCCTGTGTGTGCTGGTCGAACGGCCGCGTGCGGCCTGGGGTGTGGCGCTCGCTGCGGCCTGGCTGAGCTTTGCTGCGGCCGCCGTGCTGGCGGTCCAGGTCAGCGATACGGGCACCATCAGCTACGAACTCGGCGGCTGGGCACCACCCTGGGGGATCGAGTACCGCATCGACACGCTGGGCTCCTACGTACTGCTCATCGTTACCGCCATCCCCGCGCTTGTGTTGGTGGCGGCCAAGGAGAGCGTGGTCAGCGAGATCCCCGAGGCGCTGATCGCGCGCTTTTACGGCGCCTTCATGCTGGCCTTCGCAGGCCTTGCGGGTATCGTTGCAACCGGGGATGCCTTTAACGTCTTCGTGTTCCTCGAGATCTCGTCGCTGGCATCCTACGCATTGATCAGCATGGGGCGGGGCCGCCGGGCACTGACCGCAGCCTTTGAATACCTTGTCATGGGCACGATTGGCGCCACCTTCATCCTGATCGGCATCGGATTCCTGTACATGATGACCGGTACGCTGAACATGCAGGATCTGGCGGAACGGTTGCCGGCGGTATTGGAGACCCGTACCGTGCGGGCAGGATTCGCATTCCTTACCGTGGGCATCGGGCTCAAGCTGGCGATGTTTCCAATGCATCTTTGGCTGCCCAATGCCTATACCTACGCGCCCTCGGTCGTGACCGCCTTCCTCGCCGCGACCGCGACCAAGGTCGCCGTCTATGCACTGCTGCGCTTCCTGTTCGGGGTGTTCGGCTTCGAGTTCGCCCTGATAGAGATGCCGCTGGACGATATCCTGATGGTCGCTGGCCTGGCGGGAATCCTGATCGCGTCGCTGGTCGCTGTGTTCCAAGAGGATATCAAGCGCATGCTGGCCTATTCGAGCGTCGCGCAGATCGGTTACATGGTGCTGGGCATCGGCCTCGCCTCGGCCACCGGGCTCACCGCAGCGATCCTGCACGTGTTCAACCATGCGCTGATGAAGGGTGCGCTGTTCCTCGCGCTCGGCGCGGTTGCGTACCGTATTGGCGGTGTCGGCTTGCGTGATTTTGCCGGTCTGGGGCGACGCATGCCATGGACCATGGCGGCGATCGTGCTCGGTGGCCTGAGCCTGATCGGCGTGCCACCGACCGCTGGCTTCATCACGAAATGGTATCTGGTGCTGGGCACCGTGGAGCAGGAGCTGTGGCCGGTTGCTGTACTGGTGCTGGTCGGTTCTCTGTTGGCGCTGGTGTATGTCTGGAGACTGGTCGAGGTGGCCTACTTTGAACCAGTGCCCGAAGGGGCCGCGCCGGTGCGTGAGGCGCCCTGGTCGATGTTGGTCCCGATCTGGCTGTTGGTCGGCGCCAATCTCTATTTCGGCATACACACCGAGGTCACGGTGGGCTTGGCAACGCAGGCCGCCAACGAACTGATGGGAATTCGACCGTGAGCCCGGAGCAGCTGCTGACCTGGATTCCGCTGGTGCCGCTTCTCGCGGCTTTCGGCGTCGTCGCCGCGCGGGCCAATCCAAACCTGCGTGAAGGGATCAGCATCGGCGCCGGGGTGATCCTGTTCCTGCTGGTCGCCGCATTGGCTGCGACCATCGACTGGGAGACACCGCCCACGCTGGTGATCGCGAAACCGGTGACGGGCCTGTCATTGTCACTCACGCCTGAGCCGCTCGGCATGTTGTTCGCGCTGGTCGCCAGCCTGCTGTGGCCGATCACGACGCTGTACGCGGTCGGGTACATGCGCGCGCACCACGAACAGAACCAGACCCGCTTCTACACCGCGTTTGCGGTCTCGATCGCTGCTGCCATGTGTATTGCGCTGGCCGGCAATATGCTGACGCTGTTCGTGTTCTATGAGGTGCTGTCGGTCTCGACCTATCCGCTGGTCACCCATGCGGGCACGGACAAGGCCAAACGCGCCGGCCGGGTCTACCTCGGACTGTTGATGGGCACCTCGATCGGCTTCCTGCTGTTGGCGATGATCTGGACCTGGAGCCTGACCGGCACACTCGACTTTACGCCCGGTGGTGTGTTCGGCGATGAGGTCAGTGGCGGCGTGCTCGGTATCCTGTTGTTGCTGTATGTGTTCGGCACCGGCAAGGCCGCGTTGATGCCGTTCCACCGCTGGCTGCCGGCGGCGATGGTCGCGCCGACGCCGGTGTCCGCACTGCTGCATGCGGTGGCCGTGGTCAAGGCGGGTGTGTTCACCGTGCTCAAAGTCAGCGTTTACATCTTCGGTCTGGAGCGTATCGAACAATTGGTGATGGCCGAGTGGTTGGTCGCACTGGCCGCGCTGACCATCGTGCTCGCCTCGACAATTGCGTTGCGTCAGGACAATTTCAAGGCCCGTCTCGCGTACTCCACGGTCAGCCAGCTTTCGTACATCACGATGGGCGCGCTGCTTGGCGTGGCCACTGGCGCGATCGGCGGCGGCCTGCATATCGCGATGCACGCCTTTGGCAAGATCACACTGTTCTTCTGTGCCGGCGCCGTGCTGGTCACAGCGCACAAATCGAAGATCAGTGAACTCAATGGCATCGGCCGGCGCATGCCTTGGACCATGGGTGCGTTCGCGATCGGCGCCGTTTCCATGATTGGTGCACCGCCGTTCGCCGGTTTTATATCCAAATGGTATCTCTTGAGCGGCGCCCTGCAGACCGAGCAGCTTATCGCCGTCGCCGCACTCATCATCTCGACCCTGCTGAATGCGGCCTATTTCATGCCGATAGTGTATGCCGCCTTCTTCAAGCCGGAGGACGAGGGCCACGGGCATGCCGCCCACGGCGAAGCGCCTTTGCCGATCGTATTGGCGCTGAGTGCGACCGCGCTGTTCACGCTATTGATCTTCTTCTTTCCGGGCATACCGCTGTCGCTCGCCCGGCAGATGGTGGGGGGCTGATGGACACGCCACCGAAGGATCCCAAGACCCAAAGTGGTCAGGATGAACAAAAGCACTGGCTGTACCGCAGCGAGAATCTGCCCAAGTTGTGGTTCATTCAGATCCTGATACTGGTGCTGGCCCTGGTGCCGGAGTTTTTTGTCCATCACCACCCGCATGTAGAGCAGACCGGCTTCACGCTGGATACGAGTTTTGGTTTCTTCGCCTGGTATGGTTTCCTAAGCTGCGCGGGCATGGTCGCGGGCGCGAAGATTCTCGGTATATTCCTGAAACGCAAGGACACTTACTATGATGAGTGAATTTGTGTTTCCACCCGGCCTGATCATGGTGTTGGGTGCCGTGTTGATCCCGCTGCTCGGCGAGCGCCAGCGTGGGCTGGTGCTGCTTGGTCTGCCAGTCCTGACCCTGTTGGCCGTATGGGGCCTGCCGGCCGACGCGTCGTTGCGGCTCGGTTTCCTCGACTATACCCTCGAGCCGGTGCGATCGACCGCCGAGGGCCGCCTGTTTGCAACCGTATTTGCGATCATGGCCTTTGCCGGCGGTCTGTACGCCCATCGTCAGGCCAGCGTCACCGAACTGACTGCGGCGTTCATCTATGCCGGCTCGGCGATCGGCGTGACCTTTGCCGGCGATCTGATCACCGTGTTCGTGTTCTGGGAGGTCATGGCGCTCGGCTCGACCGTCGTCGTCTGGTCGGCCGGCACGCAAAGCGCCTACAGGGCCGGCCTGCGCTACCTGCTCGTGCACCTGCTCGGCGGCGTCGTGCTGATGATCGGCATCGTCGCGCATGTGCTCGAATGGTCACCCTATTCGTTTTTAACCCCCGAAGAA
>CBDTXT010000032.1:0-13498 GCA_965364465.1 uncultured Chromatiaceae bacterium | reverse complement strand
ACCAGGCGCGTCTTGACCCGCCCGGGGCGCGGCTCGCGGGCGCCCCCCCGCCGGCCGCAGCACGCGCGGTTGGCGACTCATCGATAGAGACGGGCGAGCCTGTGCGGTGTCGCGCCGAGCGCGTAGGCCAGTCGCAGCCGCCACATCAGCCAGACCGTGCGCCATATCCCCCGCATCTCCCAGCGCCGGCTCGACGTGACCAGGCGCGGATGCCGAATGCAGCAAGGCGCGCCATGCCGGCGCAGCGCCTTGGACAATGCGATGTCTTCCATCAGCGGTTGGTCCGGGAAGCCGCCGACCGCGCTGAACAGTTCTCGGCTGACAAATATGCCCTGATCGCCGGTGGCCAGGCCGCTGACACAGGAGCGCAGGTTCATCATCCGTTCGATGATGCGAAACGGCCAGCGGCGCCCCGACAGCCGCACGTCGAAGCGTCCCCAGCGGTTTCCACCGGCACAGGCCCGGCCCAGTGCCGCCCCGGCCGAGGGCACGACCCGGCTGTCCGCATGCAGGAACCACAGGATATCGCCGCGGGCGGCCCGGGCGCCGGCGTTCATCTGCGCCGCGCGACCCGGCGCGGTGACGATCACCTGGTCGACCTGCCCGGCGGCAACGGCGCGGGTCGCGTCGCTGCTGCCGCCATCGACCAGGATCAGTTCGAGGCCTTCGCGACGCAGGGCGGCCAGATCCTGCAGCAGTCGCGGCAACTGCTCGCGCTCGTTGAGCGTCGGGACGACCACTGAAATGCGTGTCGGCGTCGCTGTCATCCCGTCGGGTCCTGCAGCGCGCCGCCGCAGCTCGAACCCTGGCCGGCGGTGCAGCCGAAACAGTGATCGGCGACCCGGATGCTGCGGTCTTCGAGTGTGAGTCCCGGCAGGTCGCGCAGGTGCAGGTGCCTGGACGCCTGGTCGTGCATGCCGAGTCCCAGCATCTGGTTGAAGTCGCAGTCGTACAGATAACCCTGCCAGTCGACCGAGACCAGCGAACGGCACATCACGCTGGCGAGATTGTCGTTGCTGTGCGACTGCTTCAGCAGGGCCATGTAGTCGTCGAACTGGCCGAGCGAGATCAGCGTGCTGCCGAAGCGCTGGATTGGGAGATTGGCCAGTGCCAGCAGGCGGTGGAAGCGCACGCCGTGTCGTTCGGCGAGCACCCGGCGGTAGTCGGCCTCGAGGCTCGCCTGGGCCGGTGGCAGCGTCGGCCCCTGCGGGTTGTAGACCAGGTTGAGCAGCAGGTCGCCGTCCGGGTCGCCGTACCCGAGCCCGTTCAGCCTTTGCAGCGCGCGCATGCTGCGTTCGAATACCTGCTTGCCGCGCTGCCGATCGACGTTGTCTTCGAGGTAACAGGGCAGCGAGGCGACGATCTCCACCCGGTGGCGTGCAAGGAACTCCGCCAGGTCCTCCTGGCCGGGCTCGTCGAGGATGGTCAGGTTGCAGCGGTCGATGACCTTCATCCCGAGTCGGCGGGCCTCGACGACCAGGTCGCGAAACGAGGGGTTGAGTTCCGGCGCCCCACCGGTCAGGTCCAGGGATTCGAATCGGCGCGTAGCGAGGCTGTCCACGAGCAGCGCCGCGGTCTCGGTCGACATGACCTCGCTGCGCTGGGGGCCGGCGGCCACATGGCAGTGCAGGCACTGCTGGTTGCAGCGGTAACCGAGATTGACCTGCAACGTCGCTGTCCGGTGGCGGCGCAGGGCCGGGAAATCCGAGGGCAAGAGTCTGTCGAGTGTGTTGAGCATCGCGTCTCCTGGGCTGTGACCCGAATCCTAACCCGTGCGACCCGGGTTGCGGGAATCCTGGCTGCCGATACGTCCTGCACGCGGCGGCTCGGGTCGAGATTGACTAACCTTGGGGGAAGTCGATGCCGTCGAGCCGATAAGGCGGCGCCACACCTCGAATCAGACACGCGATTTCGCGTTGGAGAGACATGGCAAGGGCAAAAGGGGAACGCCTTATCCAGACCTTGAGCAATCTGCTGGCGGCCAATCCGCCCGAAGGGGCCGGCCCGGTGGAGGCGGGTCAGGTCGAGCGCCTGCTGCGGATCTATTATCGGCACATCTCGCCCGAGGACCTGGATGAACAGGACCCGCAGGACCTGCTGGGCGCGCTGATCGCCCACTGGCGCCTGATGCAGCGACGGCGGCCGGATCAGGCGATCGTGCGGGTCTACAACCCGACGCAGGAGGAACACGGCTGGCGGAGTCGGGACACCATTGTCGAAGTCGTTGCCAAAGACATGCCGTTTCTGGTGGATTCGATCTCGGCCGCGGTGAACCGCAAGGGTCTGGCGATCAAGCTCACGATTCATCCGGTCTTTTCGCTGACGCGCGACGGTGACGGTCGCCTGACCGCGATACACGAAGCCGGGACGATCGCCGAGTTGACCAGCAGCGAGGCGGTCATCCAGCTCCATGTCGACCGCCAGCCGCAGGAGGCCCTGGGCGAGCTGCAGGGCCTGGTCGCCGGCGTGATCGCCGATGTGACACTCGCCACCACCGACTGGCTGAAGATGAAGCGTCAGGCGGAACAGCTCCTGGAGGACCTCGCGCCGGGCGTGGGTGAGTCGGACCCGGACCGGCTCGAGACGCATGCGTTCGTCAACTGGATGGTCAACGATCATTTCCTGTTCATTGCCACCGGTCAATTCGATCGCGTGGACGCGGCAGGGCGGCATGCGTTGCGCTTTGTCGAGGGCTCGGGGCTGGGGCTCCTGCGCGGTGGCGCAGAGGCCAGGGAACGCGCCGAGGGACTGATCAGCGGTCTCGGTGTCGACCTCTCGGCGTCCGACGGGGATCTGCTGGTGACCAAGTCCAACGCGCGCTCCAGCGTGCATCGACCCGTGTACATGGACTGTGTCGCGGTGAAACGGCGCGGCCCGCAGCGGGAGGTGGTCGGTCTGACCTGCCTGATCGGCCTGTTCGCCTCCGGTGCCTACAATACGCCGCCGCGCCAGATACCGCTGCTGCGCAAGAAGGTCGATGCGGTGTTCGCCGGTGCACAGGTCTCGCCCAGCAGTCACTCGGGCCGCGTGGTGGCGAACATCCTGGACAATTTTCCGCGCGACACGCTGTTTCAGATCAGCACCTCGGATCTGCTCGAGACCACGCTGGGCGTGCTGGAACTGCAGGAGCGCCAACGCACGCGGCTGTTCGCGATCCCGGATCCGTTCCGGCGCTTCTATACCTGCCTGGTCTACCTGCCCCGTGAACGCTACAGCCGCGAGGTGCGGATCGCGATCCAGCAGATCCTGGTACAGGCGCTGGGCGGCGTCGATGTCGTGTTCGAGACGCATTTTTCCGAATCCATCCTGGCGCGCATCCTCTACGTTATCCGGACACCGGCCGACCGGGCGCCGGACTTCGATATCGACGAGCTGGAGGCGCGCATCGTCGAGGTCGCCACCACCTGGCAGGACGGGCTGCGCAACGCCCTTTTCGGCCAGGCCGACGAGGCGCTCGCGGCGCGCTATTTGCGTGACTATGCCCATGCGTTCCCGGGCGGCTATCGCGAGGACTACCACCCGCGCATCGCGGTCGACGACATCGGGCGCATCGAGCGGGTGCGTGAGGCAGAGAAGCCCGTGCTCCACCTGTACCATCCGATCGTCGAAGGCGCCGACCACATCCACGTGCGCCTCTACTCGCCGGGCCGGCCACTGCCGCTCTCTCAACTCATCCCGGTGCTCGAAAACATGGGGCTGAGCGTGTTCGGCGAGCGTCCATACCGCATCCGCCACCCGGCGCGCGAGGTCTGGATTCACGACTTTGCCACGCGCCACGCAACGGGCGGCCCGGTATCGCGTGCGACCAGGCAATTGTTCGTAGAGACGTTCCTGCGTGTCTGGGACGGCGACGTCGACAACGACGGCTTCAACGGCCTGGTGCTGCGCGCCGGCCTGGCCTGGCACGAGGCCCTGCTTTTTCGCGCATACAGCCGCTATCTGCACCAGATCAAGGTGCCCTACACACAGGCCTACACCATCGGGGTCTTGAACCGCAATCCGGACCTGGTGCGAGTGCTGCATCGTCTGTTCCTGCTGCGTTTCGATCCCGCGCTGCAACACCAGTCTGCGGAACTGCAGGAGCAGCAAGTCCTGCAGTTCGAGGCATTACTGGAAGATGTCTCGAGCCTCGACGAGGACCGGATACTGCGCAGTTTTCTGAATCTGATCCAGGCGACGCTGCGCACCAACTGTTTTCGACGTGAGACGGACGGGGCGTCCAAACCCTACCTGTCGTTCAAGATCGACCCGACGCGGGTGAGCGGGATGCCGCAGCCCTTGCCGATGTTCGAGATCTTCGTCTTTTCCGCGCAGATGGAAGGTGTGCATCTGCGCGGCGGGCGCGTTGCACGCGGTGGGCTACGCTGGTCCGAGCGGATGGAAGACTACCGCACCGAGATACTCGGCCTGATGAAGGCGCAGATGGTCAAGAACACCGTGATCGTCCCAGTCGGCTCCAAGGGCGGTTTCGTGGTCAAGGAAGACCTTGCCGACGACAGCCCGGAGCGGCGCATGCAGAAGGTCATCGACTGTTATCGCACGCTGCTGCGCGGCATGCTCGACATCACGGATAACCTGGTCGGCAGCGAGGTCGTGCCACCGCCCGGTGTGGTGCGCCACGATGAGGACGATCCCTATCTGGTCATTGCGGCCGACAAGGGCACCGCTACGTTCTCGGATATCGCGAACGAGGTGGCCATCGCGTACGGCTTCTGGCTCGGCGACGCGTTCGCGTCCGGCGGGTCTGCCGGCTACGACCACAAGGCAATGGGGATCACCGCGAAGGGCGCATGGGAGTCGGTCAAGCGCAACTTCCGCGAACTCGGGCGGGACATCCAGACGACCGAGTTCAGCGTGATCGGGATCGGCGATATGTCGGGCGATGTGTTCGGCAACGGCATGTTGTTGTCGCGACAAATCCGGCTGCTCGGCGCATTCAATCACAGGCACATATTTCTCGATCCGGATCCCGATATGGCCCGATCGTTCGAGGAGCGTGCGCGCCTGTTCCGGCTACCCCGGTCCGGCTGGTCGGATTACGACAGGCGTCTGATATCGACCGGCGGCGGGATCTATGCACGCGATGCGAAGTCGATAGCGCTCTCGCCCGAGGTGCGGGCGATGCTCGGCCTCAAGGCCGAGCGCAGCACACCGACCGACCTGATTCGCGCGATGCTCAAGGCGCCTGTCGATCTGCTCTGGAACGGAGGGATCGGCACCTACGTGAAGGCATCGTTCGAGCAGCACGAGCATGCGAACGACAAGGCAAACGACGCGCTGCGCGTCGATGCAGCCGAATTGCGCTGCCGCGTGGTCGGTGAGGGCGGGAATCTGGGTTTCACCCAGTTGGCGCGGGTCGAGTTCGCGATGAGCGGAGGGCTTGTCTATACCGACGCGATCGACAATTCGGCCGGCGTCGACTGCTCGGACCACGAGGTCAACATCAAGATCCTGCTCAACAAGATGATCTCGGACGGGGACCTGACCACCAAGCAGCGCAACCGGCTGCTGGTCGAGATGACCGACGACGTGGAGCACCTGGTGCTGGCGGACAACTACCGACAGACACAGGCGATCAGCGTCGTGGCCGCCGCCGGCGCGCAGCGCCTCTACGAGCAGGCGCGCTTCATGGACCTGCTCGAACAGAGCGGGCGCCTGAACCGCAAGCTGGAGGGGCTGCCGGACAAGAAGGCGCTGACCGAGCGCTTGGCGCAGGCACAGGGCCTGACCAAGCCCGAGGTCGCCGTGCTGCTCGCGTACAGCAAGATGAACTACTTCGAGGCCATCGTCGACTCGGACATCCCGGACGATCCCTTCGTGCTCGACCGGCTGGTAAGTTACTTCCCGCCGGTGCTCGGCGAGCACTCCGCGGATGCGATCTCGGCGCACCGCCTGCGCCGCGAAATCGTCGCGACCACGATCGTCGGCGAGATCGCGGATCATGTCGGCCCCGGGATAGGGTTCCGCGTGCGCGAGGAGGTCGGGGCCGATATCGCCGCGGTGGCCCGGGCATATCTGGTCACGAGCGAGGTGTTCGAGACCGACCGGCTGTGGCGAGACGTCGAGGCGCTGGACAATCGCGTGGCCGCCGCGGTGCAGATCGAGATGCTGTCCGGCATCGCCGAGTTCCTGGTGCAGACCTTCACCGGCTTGTTGCGGTCGTACAAGGAATGCCTCGACATGGGCCGCTTGAAGGCACGCTTTCACGACGGTGCGGCCGAACTCTGGGACGCGATGCCGCGGCCGTTGGCGAGCCAGGACAAGCTGGAATACGAACGCAGGGTCCGGCATCTCAGCGGAGAGGGGGTGCCGCTCGATCTGGCCCAGCGCGTTGCAGGCCTGGGCCCGATGGCCGCTGCGCTCGATATCATCGATGTAGCGCGCACGACCGAGACAGACATCGTATCCGTTGCCTGGGTCTACTCGGTGCTCAATCACAGCCTCGAACTCGACTGGATCCGACGGCAGATCGATTCGCTGTCGGTGCAGACGCATTGGCACCTGCTGGCCCGCACGAAGCTCCTGGCCGCGCTCAGCAGACACCGGCGCGATATCACGGCCGAAGTGCTGCGTTCCCGCCGCAAGCAGGGCAGTCCGCGCGGGATACTCGAGCACTGGACGCGCCAGAATCGCACCTTGCTCGATCGCCACGCGCAGATCATCGCCGAGGTCAAGGCCGGCAACCTGTTCGATTTCGCGATCCTGTCGCTGCTCGTGGCCGGCGTCGGGGAGTTGCTACCCGGCGCGACGGGCGTCCAGGCGCCGCCGGAATGAGCATCATCGCCCCGGCCCCAAGAAGATGAGTTGCGGTCACTCAAGCGTTCAGTGGGATTCACCGAACGTGAGTCCGCGATCGGCCGATTGGACCGGGCTGGCCCCGATCACGCGATCAGCGGTCAGGGCCGGGCCTTACCGCCTCGATGGTCGCTGACAGCACATAGTCCTCGACCGCGTGTCCCGGTGCCCATTCCCGGATGAATTCCCTGGATTCGTCCCTGGGCTGAATCCGGATCTGTATGAATCCGGCGGCCTCGAGCGCGCGTTGCAGGTCGTCGATCAGTGCCGCATTTCCTATGCAGCCCGCGACCAGTTCCGGTGACGCGCGCATGGCCGGCGGCAACTCCGCGGTGGCTACCACGTCCGAGATGGCCAGGCGCCCACCGGCCCTCAGCACGCGATAGGCCTCGCGGAACACCTGCGGTTTGTCCGGCGACAGATTGATTACACAGTTCGAGATGATTACGTCGGCGGTCTGATCCGCGATCGGCAGGTGTTCGATTTCGCCGAGGCGAAATTCGACATTCTCGAACCGGCCCTTGTGTGCGTTGGCACGGGCCTTGGAAAGCATATCGGGTGTCATGTCGACGCCGATCACCCGGCCGGTCGACCCCACCGCCTGTGCCGCGAGAAAACAGTCGAAACCGCCGCCTGCGCCGAGATCGACCACGACCTCACCCGGTCGCAGTGCGGCGATAGCCTGCGGGTTGCCGCAGCCGAGACCCATGTCCGCACCCGGCGGGACCCGTTCCTGTTCCGCGGCGCTGTAGCCGAGGCGGGTCGAGATGATGCGCTTGATGGCGCTGTCGTCGCTGGTGCCGCAACAGCCTGCCGCGACCCCGCTGGGGGTGCCGGCATCGTCGGCGCGGGCGACCTGCGCATAGGCACTGCGGACGCGCTGCCGGTGTCGGTCCTCGACGGTTTGCGCCGACTCGTCGGCTAAGCTTGCGGGTTCGTCGCTACCGGGTGGACAACAGTCGCTCAATGGTCTTCTCCTAGAGGGAATGGCACTCACTTAAGCCGATACGGGTTGTTTCTGGAGGAAACGTCGGTGGCATGGATGCCGCCGTCGAGCCTACATGGACGTATTTACGGTGTTTTCCGCAAGAAATGACCCGTGTCGGTGGGCCAACTACCCGACGATCACCGCTAAGTAAGTGCCATTGCTCCTAGAGGCGTAATCGTTGGCAGGCGGCGTGGATCAGGGTCTGACCACCAGTACCGAGCACTCGGCGCGATCGACGACATGACTGCTACTCGACCCAAGAAACTTCTTGCTCAGGTCGTTGGCCCGCGACGGCATGATGATCAAATCGATACCGTGTTCCTCTGCGTAACTGACGATGGCCTTGTGCGGGCTGCCCTGGCGGACGCTGGATTTGACGGGGGGCGTTGCGCCGAACCGATCCGCGACGAACTTCTTCAGCTCATTCGTGACGTCCTCCCGCGCCTGGCGCAGCGCGCTCTCGGGAAAATAGCTCGCGACCAGCGGCAGGCCGAAATCCGGTATCACGGTGAGTACGGTGATGGCCGAGTCATAGCGCTGGGCCAGGTCCTTGGCACAGGCAACGGCCCGCTCCGACAGCTTGGTCTCCTGCAGGTCGACGGGCAGCAAGATTTCCTTGAACATGTTGAGTCTCCAATTTCAGGCGGCTTTCGGGGTCGCGGCCTGCGCCGGTTTACGACGCCGCTGCAGCCAGGCGATCAGGCCGAGTAGCGCGAGCGCCGGGATGAACATCAGGTGCTTCGGCGGCCTGTCCGCCTCGGCCTGCATGCTCACGATCTCCCAGTCGAAATCGATACCGACCTTCTGGGCATCGCTGTCGAACATCACGTTGTCGGCAAACACCCGATCGCCTTCGGTGCGGACCTCGAGGCCGGCGGCGCGCAGCCGCTCTTCGCCGTCCCCGGCCGCGCCGAGCGGCAGCAGCACGGTTCGGGTCATGAACTTGCCGTCCAGGTTCTCGCCCTCGACGATCATTTGCAGTTTTCCGTTGTCCGGCGCGTTCGTGGCCTGCTCGACGATCTGGTTTGCCGGGATGGCCTCGGTCGGCTCGTAGAGCCTGTCCCACCAGAAACCGGGACGGAACAAGGTGAACGCGATCAGCAGCAGGGCCAGTGATTCCCAGAGACGGCTGCGAACCAGCCAGTAACCCTGGGTGGCGGCCGCGAACAACAGCATGGCGATGGTCGCCGCGACGATGACCGCCAGAAGCTGAAACCAGTGGCCGATCCCGATCAGCAGCAGCTCGGTGTTGAAGATGAACAGGAAAGGCAGGATCGCGGTACGGATGTCGTACATGAAGCCCTGCACGCCGGTCTTGATCGGGTCGCTCTTCGCGATCGCGGCGGCCGCAAAGGCGGCCAGGCCGACCGGTGGCGTGTCGTCGGCGAGGATGCCGAAATAGAACACGAACATATGGACTGCGATCAGCGGCACGATCAGACCATTGGCCGAGGCAAGGGACACGACGACGGGTGCCATCAGGCTGGACACCACGATGTAGTTGGCCGTGGTCGGCAGCCCCATCCCGAGGATGATGCAGATCATCGCGGTGAAGATGAGCGCCGCCATCAGATTGCCGCCGGAGATGAATTCGACGAACTCGATCATCACCTGGCCGATGCCGGTCAGCGTGATGGTACCGACGATGATACCGGCCGCGGCGGTGGCGACGCCGATCCCGATCATGTTGCGTGCGCCATGCGCGAGGCCGTCGATGCACTCGCTCAGGCCGCGCCTCAACTGGCCATCCAGGGTCTGACCGCGGAAAAACGCCAGCAGCGGGCGTTGCGTGAGTACGATCACGATCATCAGCATCGTGGCCCAGAATGCGGACAGACCGGGCGAGAAGCGCTCGACGATCAGGCACCACATCAGCACCACGATGGGCAGCAGAAAGTAGAGTCCGGCCTTGACCGTGGGGCCGGTCTCCGGCAGTTCGAGCACCGGGTTGTTCGGATCGTCCATCTGCAGCTCGGGGTACGTGGTCGCGAACTTGAGCAGGCCAATGTAGGCCGCCGTTACCAGTACGCCAACGATATAGATCGCCGCGTCGCCGGCGAGGTCTTTGATCCAGCCTATCCCGTAGTAGACGACGAAGCCGATCACGCAGATGCCGGTGACGACCGCCGCAAAGGTCATCAGGCGTTGTGCGATCGTCGGGTGATGACGCCTCGGCAAGCCCTGCATGTCGGCCTTCAGGGCCTCTAGGTGCACGATATAGAACAGCGCGATGTACGAGATCACCGCCGGCAGGATCGCGTGCTTGATGACCTCGAGGTACGAGATCCCGACGTACTCGATCATCAGGAAGGCGGCCGCGCCCATGACCGGTGGCGTCAACTGGCCGTTGGTCGAGGCCGCGACTTCGACCGCGCCCGCCTTCTTGCCGGGGAAGCCGACCCGTTTCATCAACGGGATCGTGAAGGTGCCGGTCGTCGCGACGTTGGCGATCGACGAGCCGGAGATCAGACCGGTGGTCGCCGAGGCCACCACGGCCGCCTTGGCCGGGCCGCCCCTCAGATGGCCGAGCAGCGCAAAGGCGACCTTGATGAAATAGTTGCCGGCTCCGGCCTGTTCCAGCAGCGCACCGAACAGCACGAAAAGGAAGACGAAGCTGGTCGAGACGCCCAGCGCGATACCGAATACGCCCTCGGTGGTCAGCCACTGGTGCGACATGACCTTGTGCAGGCTCTGGCCCTTGTGCGCGATGACGTCGGGCATGTAAGGCCCGCCGAATGTATAGGCGAGGAACACGATCGCGACGATCATCAGCGGCGGGCCGAGCGCGCGCCGCGTCGCCTCGAGCAGCAGCAGCATCCCGATCACCGCGGTCACCAGATCGAATGTGGTGGGGGCGCCCGAGCGACCCGACAGTTCGGTGTAGAAGATGTAGATGTACGCAGCACAGAAGGCGCCGACGGCGGCGAAGATCCAGTCCTGCAGCGGGATGTGATCGCGCGGCGAACGACGGAATGCCGGGAATGCGGTGAACGCCAGGAAGATCGCGAAGGCGAGGTGGATGGACCGCGCCTCGGTGTTGTTGAACACGCCGAAGCCGAGCAGGAAGGGCAGCGGCGACGCGTACCACAACTGAAACAGCGACCAGGCCACCGGTACACCGAACAGGACCTTGCCCGGGAAGCCGCCGGGATGACGCGCCCCGACGTCCACCTGGGCTACCAGGTCCTGTGCGTCCGTGAGTTGGCTGTCGACGGGATCTTTTTCGGCCACGGGCTTTCTCCCCGATGTCATTCTTGTCTGATGGAAAGGCGGGGATGTCCCGCCCGGATGGCCTTGCCGGCCAGGGCGATCCGTTCAGGCGCGTTCAGCACACAACGGCGTGCCGCGTGGCGTCCGGCGGCGCGCGGTCCGCCGCCGGACGCGCGCCGATCTAAAGCAGGCCGGCCTCTTGATAGTACTTCGCCGCGCCATCGTGCAGCGGCGCAGACAGTCCGTCCTTGACCATTTCCTCCTTCTTCAGGTTGCCGAAAGCCGGGTGCAGTTTGCGGAAATCGTCGAAGTTCTCGAACACCGCCTTCACTACCTGATAGACGGTGTCCGGCGGGGTGTTGGTGGAGGACACGAACGTCGCCCCGACACCGAAGGTCGGCACATCGGCATCGCTACCCGCATACATGCCACCCGGGATGGTGGCGATGCGATAATAGGAGTTGTCGTCTACCAGCTTGGTGACCGCCTCACCATCGACCGGGATCAGCACCGTGTCACAGGAGGTGGTTGCCTCCTTGATCGAGCCGTTCGGGTGGCCGACCACATAGACCATCGCGTCGATCTTGTTGTCGCAGAGCGCCTGCGACTGTTCTGCCGCCTTCAGTTCGGAGACCAGCGAGAAGTCGTTCTTGGTCCAGCCCTTCGCCCCCATCACGACCTCCATCGTGCCGCGCTGGCCCGAGCCGGGGTTGCCGATGTTGACCCGTTTGCCCTTCAGATCGTCGAAGGACTTGATGCCGGAATCCTTGCGCGCGACCACGGTGAAGGGTTCCGCATGCACCGAGAACACCGCGCGCAGGTCCTTGTTTGGCCCCTGGTCGGCGAACTTGTCGGTGCCGTTGTACGCATGGTACTGCCAGTCGGACTGCGCCACGCCCATGTCCAGTTCGCCGGCGCGGATCGTGTTCAGGTTGTAGACCGAGCCGCCGGTCGACTCGACGGAGCAACGGATACCGTGTTCTTTACGACCCTTGTTGACCAGCCGACAGATCGCGCCGCCGGTCGGGTAATAGACGCCGGTCACACCGCCGGTGCCGATCGTAATGAAGCTGTTGGCGCTGACCGTGGTGGCCGCGCCCAGTCCTACCGCAGCGACCAGCGATGCGGCAATTAGCGTGTACTTTCTTGACATGTTTGAAGTTCCTCCTCGAGATACCTTGTAGTATTGTTTCTTGACAATCGCTGCCTGATGTGGAAGGCAGTGCCCCGCGTGCCGACGACGCCGCGCATCGGGCGGGGCAGCGCACCCGCGTCCGGATCCCAGTTTGTGACAAACTGTGTGTCCATCGCAACGCCGCACGGGTGAGTGCCTGCAGGCATTCTAGCCGGGATGAGGCGCATTGGCAGACTAATCCGTGGTCTCTGCGGGGGCATTGGCGCACGGCTTCGGCAGGACGACCATCTGATGAGTTCGCGGAAATCAACCGATTCCCCCAGCCTTCGCAGCCGTCGGTCGGCGCTGTTCGACGAGCTGCGCATCCGCCTTGCCCGCCCGGATGCACTATTGCCCCTGTCGCTGTTCGGTCTGCTCACCGGCGTGCTGGCCGGTGCGGTGATCATCCTGTTTCGACTGTTGGTCGAGGGCGCGCAGGACGCGCTGCTGCCCGGTGAGGGACCCGAGAACTACGAGCTGCTGCCGGGCGCGATGCGCATGCTGATGCCGCTGCTGGCGGCCGTCTTGCTGGCCCTGATGTTTCGCTGGTTGGCGCAGGGTGTGCACGTGCTTGGTGTCGCGCGCATCATGGAACGCATGGCCCATCATCAGGGTCGCTGCACGCCGCGCGCGTTCCTGCTGCAGTTCTGCGGGGCGGCGCTGGCGATCATCGGCGGACATTCTGTCGGCCGCGAGGGGCCGCACATCTTCCTCGGTGCCGCCTCGGGCAGCCTGCTCGGCCAGCTCTTGTCGTTGCCGAACAACGTGATCCGTGCGTTGCTCGGTTGCGGGGTCGCGGCCGGGATCGCGGCGTCGTTCAATACACCACTGGCCGGCGTCGTGTTCGCGCTCGAGGTGGTGATGATGGAGTACACGGTGGCGAGCTTCATCCCGGTGATCCTCGCCGCGGTGAGCGCGACCACGCTGTCCAATCTGGTTTTTGACGATCGCGCGATGTTCGAGATGGTGCAGCTGGGCAGCGTGTCGCTGCAGGAACTGGCCCTGGCCGCGTTGATCGGTTTTCTCGCCGGCGTGCTCTCGGCCGGGTTCATCCAGGCCGTGCAGACCGTGGCGGCCCGCTCGGCGGCGATCCCGATCTGGTGGCGCATGCCGTTGGCCGGTGCACTGGTCGGCGGGATCGGGTTGTTGGTCCCGGAGGTCATGGGGATCGGTTACGACTCGGTGGAGCGCGCGCTGCATGGCGGGTTCGCGTTGCAGCTGTTGCTGCTGCTGCTGATCGCAAAGCTCATCGCCACGTCGCTTTGCATCGGTCTCGGGGTGCCGGGCGGGATGATCGGGCCGGCGCTGTTCCTCGGGGCAATGCTGGGTGC
>CBDTXT010000031.1:0-13538 GCA_965364465.1 uncultured Chromatiaceae bacterium | reverse complement strand
GGCGGCGTCGTCGAAAGGTGCGATGCTCTCGAGGGCGTCGTCGGTCAGGCGTTGCGCCATTTCGCGTGCCGCCTCGAGGCCGATCAGTGCCGGGTAAGTGGCTTTGTCCGCTGCCGCGTCCTTACCGCCGGTCTTGCCCAATACAAGGGTGTCGCCCTCGACGTCTAATACGTCGTCACGCACCTGAAACGCCAGGCCGATGCACTTCGCGTAGCGTTCCAGCCGGCCCAGCCGGCCATCGGCCGTGGCCCCTGCGGCCAGCGCGCCGAGCCGGACGCTGGCGAGAATCAGCGCACCGGTCTTATGGATATGCAGGTTCTCGAGTTGAGCCAGATCGATCGGCCGGCCGGTGGCCTCGATGTCCAGCGCCTGGCCGCCGGCCATACCCCGCGAACCTGACGCCTGGGAGAGTTCGCCGATCATGCGCAGCCGGTGCGCGGCGTCGACGCACAGGCCCTTGTCTTCGCACAAGACCCGGAATGCGAGGGTCTGCAGGGCATCGCCGGCCAGGATTGCGGTTGCCTGGTCATAGGCTCGATGACAGGTTGGCCGGCCGCGCCGCAGATCGTCGTCGTCCATTGCGGGCAGGTCGTCGTGTATCAGCGAATACGCATGGATCAACTCGACTGCGCAGGCGGGCCCGTCCAGGCAGTCTGGCCTGGCACCGAGCGCCAGTCCCGCCGCATAGACAAGCATCGGCCTGACCCGCTTGCCGTCACCGAGCGTCGCATAGCGCATCGCGCCGTGCAGCCGGGCCGGTTGCGTCTGCTCCGAGGGCAGCCACCGGTCCAATGCCTGCTCCACGCGGGTGCGACAATCGCCGAGAAATACCTGAAACGTCGGGTCAAGCGTCATCGTCGAACGGCTCGGTGGGTGCGTCCGCAGTCTTTGCGGTCAGGATCTCCACCTTCTGCTCGGCGGCCTGCAGCGCCTGCTGACAACTGCGGGTCAGCGCGATGCCGCGCTCGAATGCGCTCAAGGAATCCTCGAGACTCAGTTCGCCGGTCTCCATATTCTCGACCAGTGCCTCGAGTTCACTGAGCGATTCCTCGAACGACGGTGCGGCGACTTTCTTCTTTGTCATCTGGTTTCCTGGGTTTGCGGTGCCAAACTACCGCAGGCGACTGCATCAGGTAAACCCGGCGGATGCAGAGGCGGCGGTCGACAAGTTACACTGCCCGGCCATGCACCAGTCGATGTCATCTATGAACCAGGCCGTCCCGTCGCTGTGGCTGGCGTTCTGGCTGGCCATCGCCGGGCCGCTGCAAGCTGACGATTCCGGGGTCGATGCGCTCTACCGTGGCGAGGTCGAGCGCGAAGGTTTCGAATACGACGACAGTCAGGACATCCCCTGGATCGAGAACGAGACCGAGGTGCTGGCCATGCCGAGGCCCGAGGACCTGCGGCACGTCCAGATCGACGCGTTTCCGGCCAATCTGGAGCTATTGGTCGACCAGTCGCGGATCACGGTTGGTCCCAAAGATCGCGTCGTACGCGTCTGGCTCTGGGTGCGTAGCGATTCCGGTGTAGAAAGCGGGACCTTCGAGGGATTTCGCTGCGCCACCCGGGAGTACAAGGTCTACGCCTACGCAAATCCACAGCGAGACCCACCGGTGCGCAAGGCGAAACGGGCTAACTGGTTGAACGCGAAGAAGAGCGCCACCGCGAATTATCGTGCCGAGCTGCTGAACGATTATTTCTGCAGCATCCGCGGTACCCGCGACGCCGAAGACATCCGCGGCGCCATGACAGGTGCGTTTGGTCGCGGTAGCTTGTTTTCTTATTGATATGAAAGAGTGGTCAGGCAAACGACAATGAGTGCCTATGACGCCTCGGCGATCGAGGTATTGAGCGGACTCGAGCCGGTACGCAAACGTCCGGGCATGTACACGGACACGACGCGGCCGAATCATCTCGCCCAGGAGGTCATCGACAACAGCGTCGACGAGGCGATTGCCGGCTATGCGAAGAAGATCGACGTCACGCTTCACAGAGACGGTTCGATCGAGGTCAGTGACGACGGCCGCGGCATGCCGGTCGATATCCACCCCGAGCAGGGGATTCCCGGCGTCGAGGTCATCCTGACCAAGCTGCATGCCGGCGGCAAGTTTTCGAACAAGAGCTACCAGTTCTCGGGCGGCCTGCATGGCGTCGGCGTCTCGGTGGTCAACGCGCTGTCCAAGCACCTGGAGGTCTGGGTCCGGCGGGGCGGCGCCGAATACAATATCGCGTTCGCGAACGGAGAAAAGGTTTCCGCGCTCGAGGAAGTGGGCCGCGTTGGCCGCGGCAACACCGGCACCCGGCTGCATTTCTGGCCCGACCCGGGATTCTTCGACTCGCCCAAGTTCAGCGTGCGCCAGTTGCGCCATCTGCTGCGTGCGAAGGCCGTACTGTGCCCGGGACTGCAGATACGCTTTTTCCGCGAGGGCGAGACAGAACACGACGAGTGGTGTTACCAGGACGGGCTGAGCGATTACCTGAGCGACGCGCTGAGCGGCATCGCGTGCCTGCCGGAGACGCCGTTCGTCGGCAGCAGCAGCGGTCACCGCGAGGCCGCGGAATGGGCGGTCGCATGGCTTCCCGAAGGTGGGGAGGGGGTGACCGAGAGTTACGTCAACCTGATCCCGACCGTGCAGGGCGGCACGCACGTCAACGGCCTGCGCAGCGGCCTGACCGAGGCCGTTCGCGAGTTCTGCGAGTTTCGCAACCTGCTGCCGCGCGGCATGAAGCTAGCCCCGGACGATATCTGGAACAATGTCAGCTACGTGCTGTCGGTCAAGCTGCGTGATCCTCAGTTCTCCGGACAGACCAAGGAACGCCTGTCTTCCCGCGAATGCGCGCCCTTCGTGACCGGTGTGGTCAAGGACGCATTCGGGCTCTGGCTGAATCAGCACACCGATCTCGGGGAGCGGATTGCCGAACTGGCGATCAGCGCTGCCCAGGCGCGCCAGCGGGCCGGCCGCAAGGTCGTGCGCAAGAAGGTCACGCAGGGGCCTGCGCTGCCGGGCAAGCTGGCAGACTGTCTTTCGGACGACCCGGCCCGCACCGAGCTGTTCCTGGTCGAGGGGGATTCGGCCGGCGGTTCGGCCAAGCAGGCGCGCGATCGCAACTTCCAGGCAGTGATGCCACTGCGCGGCAAGATACTCAACACCTGGGAGGTCGATCCGGCCGAGGTGCTGGCTTCACAGGAGGTCCACGACATCTCGGTCGCGATCGGAGTGGAGCCGGGTAGCGACGACCTTTCCAAACTGCGCTTCGGCAAGATCTGCATCCTGGCCGACGCGGACTCTGATGGGGCACACATTGCGACGCTGCTGTGTGCGCTGTTCCTGCGCCATTTCCGTACCCTGGTTGCGCAGGGCCACGTCTACGTTGCGATGCCACCACTGTTTCGCATCGACGTCGGCAAACAGGTGTTCTATGCGCTCGACGAGCACGAACGCCAGGGGGTGCTGGACCGGATCGCGGCCGACAAGCTCAAGGGCAAGGTCAGCACCCAGCGGTTCAAGGGGCTCGGGGAGATGAACCCGATGCAGCTGCGTGAGACGACCATTCACCCCGACACAAGGCGCCTGGTGCAGCTGGTCGTTGAACCCGGCGATGACAGCAATCAGCTGATGGACATGCTGCTGGCCAAGAAACGTGCCGCGGATCGCAAGGCCTGGCTGCAGGAGCGCGGCGACCTGGCCGAGGTCTCGTGACGCGTACCGGATCGGGTTCTTGATCGCCCTCAAGAATTCCGCGAAGGGCGCTGACTTTTAAATCAGCATTTGCTAATATTGCGCCGCAACATCATTGGCGACGAGCAGGGTCTGGAAAATGAGATCGCGACGCGCACTTTCTTATCTGCTGTGCCTGATCATGGGTTTTGCCGGTGGCCTCGTGCAGGCCGCTCCCGACGGCCGGGCCCTGTATATCGAGCACTGCAGTGCCTGTCACCGGATGGACGGCCAGGGAGGCATCGGCCTGCCGTTGGCCAGCGCCAAACTGGCCGATGTCACCGACGACTACCTGCGCAAAACCATCCGGAACGGCCGGCCCGGCCGCGTGATGCCGGCCTTTCAGCGCATGAGCGATGCCCAGGTCAGCGCGATCGTGGGCTTTCTGCGCAAGCGCACGGATACCAGCGAGCCACAGCTGAGCGGCGAGCCGGTGGTTGGCGACGTGGACAACGGCGCGTTGGTCTATGCGGAGCACTGCACCGAGTGTCATGGCGATGACGGGAGCGGGGAGGGTGAGGGAACCGGCGTAACGCTTTCGCGCGAGCGCACCTTCCTGGTGATGCCGGCCTCGATTTCCAACCCGGGCTTTCTGGCTTCCGTGTCGGACCAAATGCTGCACCGGGTCGTAGAGGCCGGCCGGAAATCCTCTGACATGCCGGCCTTCGGACGCGGCAAGCTCAGCGAGCAGGCGATCAATGATGTGGTCGCCTACGTGCGTTCCTTCGAGCAGAAACAAGCGAAGCCGGCGCCATTGGACCCGGAGGAAAGGCCGACCCATCTGTACGAGTCGCCTTACGATTTCGAAACCACCCTTGCCAACGTAAAGGCCGCGCTGACCGGCGCCAACTTCCGGATATTCCCCGACCGCTTTCTCGAGCAGGGTTTGATCGACGAGTTCAGCGTAAACCCCCGTCAGGTGGGTGTGCGCTTCTGCAATTTCAATGTCTTGTACGGCATGCTGGGAACCGAACCGCGGCTGGGCATCGTGCTGCCGTGCAGAATCACCGTCATGGAGCGGGCCGATGGTCAGGTCGTGCTCGTCGTGCCGAACCTGCGTGTCGTGTCGCGCTGGTTCAACAATAACGACCTGATCAGCATGTGGGATCGAATGGAAGAGACTTTCCTTCAGATTATTGAGGAGGTGACGCTATGAACAAAAGCACTATGGGGATGCTGCTGTTGATGGCGGCATCGCTGTGGGGTGCGAGTGCCGGTGCGGAGAACATGCTGATGGGCAGGATCCCGATGCGTGCCGAAATCGTACTCGAGTATGTGAAGAGCAGCATCGAGGAGCATGGATACGCGATCGCCCACCTCCAGCTTTGCGACGGGGGCATGGCAGATTTCGGTTACAAATCTGATCTCTACCGGGTGGTTTTCTTCGGCAAGATCGACGAGGTGCGCAACATCTCGCAACGTCACCCTGAACTGGTGTCGTTCCTGCCGCTGAAAATGGCGGTGATCGCCGAAAAGGACGAAACGCTGCTGGCGGCCCTCAACCCGGAGGCATTGGCACCGTACTTTGCCGATGCAGAGGTGCAGATCCAGCTGGGCCGTTGGTACAACGACCTGGTGAGTATCCTCGAGGACGTACGGAGAGAGACTGACAGCCGGCTCGCGACAGCACATTGACGACGTCTACGGGGATGCAGCGTAGCGTCTGGCCAGTGTGCCATGCTCTCGCCGCTGCTGACCCGAGCCGTCGGACGAGGCATCGGGACCTTGCCAAACCGGGCATCCAACCCGACATTGGCGGAGTGTGTGGAAATGCCTATTGAAAGGAGAGTTGCTGGTGATGTTGCGTTCCAAGAAGCTGAATGAGCCCCCGGTCCTGACTCCTCTGGCGGGTGGCTCGGCCTAAACGCGTCACGGCCTTGCGTGCCGCCCATCCTACCGTGAGCATGCGCCGCGCTGTCCGAGCCTTTGCTTGCGCGCTGTCGTGCATGCTGTCGGCATGGACGGTCAGCGCCGATCCGGTGTTGATCGCCAACCCGCGCGTCAGCGCCGAAGAAGTCTCCCTGAACACGACACGGCTGATATTCAGCATGCAGCGCGGTCAATGGCCCGATGGCGAGCCGGTGCGCGTGTTCGTGCTGCCCGATGACAGCCAGGTCCACCGCGAATTCAGCAAACACCTCTTAAGCCTCTATCCCCGCCAGTTGCGACGGGTGTGGGATAGGCAACTGTACTCGGGGACTGGGCAGGCGCCTGAGACCGTCGCGAATGAAGCCGAAATGCGCAGCAGGGTTGCTGGGACGCCAGGCGCAATCGGGTACCTACCGAGCGAGATGATCGATGACACGGTTCATGTTCTCAGTATTCGATAACGGCCATAGGCCGGCTCGAATTGCAGTCTGGGGCGCTGTCGCGCTGGCCCTGTTGCTCGGTGGCGCGCCTGGGTATGCGATCGACTGGGGCGGTGATCTTCAGATACACGGTTTTGCGACGCAGGGCTATGTGAAGACCACCGACAACCGTTTCTTCGGTGACAGTGACGAAGGCAGTTTCGACTTCACCGAGCTCGGGATCAATGCGTCTTACAAGGCGACCCCGTCTGTCCTGCTGTCAGGACAGCTGTTGTCGCGCAGGGCCGGCGATATGTATGACGGTTCCCCGACGGTCGACTATGCCCTCATCGATTGGAATCTGTCGAACAAGGATGAGCAGTCCTATGGGATCTTGGCCGGGCGTATAAAGAATACGCTCGGCTTCTACAACGACACCCGTGACGTCGCGTTCACGCGGCCGAGCATCTTCCTGCCGCAGCAGATCTATTTCGACCGCGTACGCAACCTGTTGCTGTCGGCGGACGGCGCCCAACTATACGGACGCTTCTACGGCGACTACGGCGACTTGCTGTTGAACGCCGGCCTCGGCAAGGGATCGGTCGACGAGAACGTCGAGATCGACTATCTCGGCTTCGACTTCGGCGGTAGCCTGGATTCGACCAAACCCGCGTTCATCGCCCGCGCCGAATATCAGACCCCCGACGGGGCCTGGCGCTTCGGCCTCAGCGCGGCCAAGGCGACCCTCGGCTTCGATGCCAAGCCGATGGACCCCATTGGCAGCGGCGAGCTGGACATCCTGTACTGGGTGGCCTCGATGCAATACAACGCGGAACGATGGAGTCTGACTGCCGAATACATGCAGGAGCCGGTCGATTTCAAAGATTTCGGCCCGATGGTCGATAACCGCGACAGTACCGTCCTCGGATACTACCTCCAGGGGAGCTACCTGGTGCGCAACGACCTCGAGTTCATCGTGCGCTATGCGGAGGGGTACTCCGACAAGGACGATCGCGACGGCGAACGCCAGTCCGCGATGACCGGTGGTCTGGTTCCACCCTACAGTTTTTACCAGAAGGACTGGATGATCGGGTTGCGTTGGGATGTCACGCCAAATTTCATGCTCCGGGCGGAGTATCAATGGAACGATGGGACCTGGACCCTGTCCAGGCGTGAGAATCCGGTGCCCTCGGACCTCGTCAAGGACTGGGACATGTTCTCGTTGCTCGCCTCCTATCGCTTCTGAGCACATTGCCAGATGATCGACCGGCCAGCGGAGTACGAGCCGGCGCCTTCGCGGTTCTTCAGCCTCAAGTGGAAGGTCGGCCTGATCGTCAGCGTGGTGCTGATCGTGGTCAATTCGCTGATTATCCTGGCCGCCTACCGGCAGTCGAACCAGCAGTTCCATCAGCAGAAGCTCGACCTGTTGCGCCAACAGCAGCAGACGATCTCCGGACTGCTGCAAAGCGACTACGAACAGCTGAACAGCCTTGCCGGCTTCATTCCTTTGCTGAGCAGTGCCGTCTCTGCAACCACGGGTGCCGATTACCTGCGCGCCATCCTCGACCGACACAGTGCCCTGCTCGGTCTTGAATGGGGGATTGCGTCACTTTCCTTTCTCGACGATTCGGGTGATCTGGCCTACCGTTGGCCGGACCACTCGGATGCCCACGGCCACCGGCAGCTCGCGGGAAGAGCGGCGGCAAGCGATGGTCCGGAAGGGCGGGTCGACTGTCGGCACGATTGTGTACTGACGCTTGCGATCCCACAGCTCGAAGGCGTGTTGCGCGGCGGGGTCCTGGTTGTCAGCCGCTCGGTCGCCGACGGTATCCTGGAGTTTCAGCGTCTGTCGGGCTCCGAGGTGGCGGTGCTGGCAACGCTGCCTCTGGCGCAGCATGAAGGTCGCCGTGTATCTCATCGGTATCTCGCCGAATGGGGGGTGGAGGTGCCGGCGCTCAGTCACCCTGAACTCAGTTACGCGGTGCTGCAGACCCTTCAGGCGCAGTATGCGTTCTCGGATCTCTCGCAAGAGGTCGTCTTCGTCGAGCACGACGGACAATGGTTCGCTTGTCTGCTCGGACATGACGAGGCGGCTGGCAAGGATACTTCCTTCCTGGTGATGAGCCCGGTGACAGCCGACATGGCACAGCTTGCGATGGCCAATCGGTTCATCCTGACGGTGGGCATCCTGGGCCTCGTGACGACCGGCAGCATCCTGCTCGCTTTTCTGTGGAAGCCGATGAACCGTATCCGCCGGCTCGCATCGGCGCTCCCGGCGTTGGGCCGCAGCAACTTCGCCGCCCTGCGCGACGCGTTGCCGCGGCGCCGCGCAAACATCGTCCAGGATGAAATCGACGTCGTCGTGGATTCGGTCAGTCGACTGTCCGACGATCTCGAGAGTGCGCTGGAGGCGCGTGTCGAGGCCGAACAGAACCTCGTCTGGCTGGCCGACCACGATCCCTTGACCAACCTTTACAACCGGCGTCGTTTTCAGGAGGTCTTCGATCGCATCCTCGCACTGAGTGTCCGTTACCGACGTACCGGCGCTTTGCTTTTCCTGGACCTGGATCAATTCAAATACGTCAACGACCTGAGCGGTCACCAGGCGGGTGACGCCTTGTTGCTGCTGGTCGCCAGCAGCCTGCGCGATGCGGTGCGCCACTCGGACATTCTGGCCCGGCTGGGCGGCGATGAATTCGCGCTGGTGCTGCCGGAAGGCGGGGCGGAAGAGGCCGTCTACATGGCCAACAAGCTCCTGCACGACCTGAAACAGGTCGAGTTTGCCGCCAACGGCAGGCCGCACAAGGTGAGCTGTAGCATCGGGATCACGCTGTTCCCCGACCACGGGAGCGACCTGAACGAATTGCTGGCGAATGCCGACATGGCGATGTACCAGGCGAAAGAGGCGGGATCCGGCCGCTGGCACCTTTACTCGCCCGATGAGCAGGCCAAGGAGATGTTGGCGACGCGCGCGAAGTGGCGCGAGCGCATCGCCCAGGCGCTGATCGACGATGCCTTCGAGTTGCATTACCAGCCGATTTTCGACATCCGCGAGCAGTGCGTGACACGTTTCGAGACGCTGGTGCGCATGCGCGACAATGCGGGACGTCTGGTGTTCCCGGACAATTTCATCCCAATTGCCGAGCACTCAGGCCAGATTCACGAGATCGATCGCTGGGTGATCCGCAAGGCGATCCAGCGGGTCAGCGAGCATCGAGGGCTCTCGCTGTCGGTGAATCTCTCCGGCCGCGTGCTGGACGACCCCTCTTTGCTGGAGTGGTTCCACAATGAATTGCAGAAGAGCGGGATCGACCCTGCACAGCTCGTCGTCGAGATAACGGAAACCGCCGCGGTCGCCAACGTGCAGGACGCAATTACGTTCATGCGCGAAATCAAGGCCCTGGGCTGCCGGTTCGCGCTCGACGATTTCGGCAGCGGTTTCTCATCTTTCGCCTATCTCAAGCAGCTGCCAGTCGACATCGTCAAGATCGACGGTGCCTTCATTCAGCACCTCGCGACCAGCGCGGAAGACCAGCTGTTCGTCAAGGCCTTGACCGACGTCGCGAAGGGCCTGGGTAAGACGACGATCGCCGAATTCGTCGAAGATGCCGAGACGCTGCGATTGCTCGAGGATTTCGGTGTCGACTTTGCGCAGGGCTACCATATCGGGCGGCCCTCGCCGCTGATGAGCGGGATCGATTAGCAGGCCGCATCCCTGCGCGCCCGCGACGGTTGTTTCAGTGTGTCGCAAGCAGCCCACTATCGAGCAAAGGGACACGCTGCCTAAACTTCGCGACGCGGCGTGCCGATAACCCAGCATGTCCACGATTTCAGACCCCAGCCTGCTACGGCAGATAGCGATGCTGACAGACCTGCAGCCATGGCAGCTCGAGGTCGTCGCCGGGGCGGTCGAGTCGGTGCAGGCCAAGCAGGGCGACTTGATCCTCGAATGCGGCAGCGACGACGGCTATACCTACTTTCTAACCGAGGGTGAGCTATCGCTCGATGCAGCTGATGGGCTGCAGAAGACCGTCGCAGTCGGTCCCGAGACCATCCGCCATCCGGTCGCCAACCTGCGGCCACGCATTTTTGCAGTCACCGCCTTGAGTGCGGTGCGCGGCATCCGCGTGCCGGATATCGTGCTGAGCGCGGCCGGTTGTGATGGTCAGGTGCATGACCCGGATGCCATTCAGGTCGAGAGCCAGGAGGAGGATGAGCGTCGTCAGCTCGAATCCAAGGTCAGCTTTCAGCTGTATCGCGATCTGAAGAACGATCGTGCCGTGCTGCCGACGCTGCCGGACCTGGCGATGCGCATCCGTCGCGCGATCGACGACGAGTTGAGCGATGCGCGGGCCGTCGCGCGCCTCGTCGAGGCCGACCCGGCAATGGCCGCCAAGCTGTTGAAGGTGGCGAACAGCGCGCTTTATTCCGGCCTGGGCGCGGTCGAGTCATGTTCTGCGGCAGTGGTTCGCCTGGGAATGCAGACGACGAAACAGCTGGTGACGAGCTTCGCGCTGAAGGAAGTGTTTCACAGCAGGGATCCGGCGATCCAACAGCGCATGCACGTGCTCTGGAAGCACAGTGCACAAATTGCCGCGATCTGCTTCGTGCTCGCGCGCGAGATCGACGGGGTTTCTGCGGAAGAGGCGCTGCTGGCCGGACTGGTGCACGATGTCGGGGTGATCGCGATCCTCAACTATGTCGAGCAGTATCCGGAACTGGCGGCTGACCAGGGTGCACTCGAGCATACGGTCGCGCGCATGCGCAGCGACCTGGGCGCGATGATCCTGCGCGAATGGAACTTCACTCCAGCGGTCATCGCTGCCGCGCGCGATGCCGAAAACTGGGTTCGGAAACAGCGTGGTGCGGCTGACCTGACCGACCTGCTGATCGTTGCCCAGGTCCACGAAATGCTGCGTAAGCACCAGCTCGCGAGCTTGCCTCCGCTGCAGGAGATTTCCGCGTTGCAGCGACTGCTCGGCGAGGATGCCACGCCCGAGCACACCTTGGAGGTGTTGCACCAGGCCAAGGCCCAGGTCGACGAAATGCGCAGTATGCTGCGCGGCTGATCAGCGCAGGGTAGCGCCCCGTGTGCCGCGTTGGGGAGTCGTTGTCCCTCGGCCTGCGTCCCGTGTCGGCCCCTTCGATGGACGCCGCTTGAGCCAGCGCTCAGCCGGCGCCGATCAGCGCGCGCATCTCCCGTACATCGGCCTCGGCCTCTTCGAGTACGCCCAGCGAGTGGCGAGGCGTGAGCTGGCCGCAGGCGAGCTTGGAGAACGCCGGGATCGTGTCGATTCGCGGCAGATCGGTCTGCTTCGGCGTGCCGATCATCGCGTGCAGCTGGGCGAGGATCACCACGTCCGGATTTTCCGGTATCGCGCTGCCCACGCGGCGCCAGTTCCTGGCGTCCTTGATCACGTCCTTGAATTCGCCGTGGAGCCGCCATTGTCTCAGCGTTAGCAGGCCGAGTTCGGTGCGCAAAGACGCGATCACATGGTCGACCGCCTGCTCGCGTCGTGAGAGAAGGGGAAAGTGATGCATGCCACCGATCACGGCCATCGAGCCGATGTCATGGATCAAGCCGGCGAGTAGCGCCTGCTCGGCATCGATGCCCGGCGTCGCGCGCCCCAGCACGAAGGCGAGTGCGGCAACGCCGACGGAATGCTGCCACAATCCCTCCGCGCGCCGCTTGAGCGCGGGCGAGCTGGCCTCGAATATGCCCTTGAGCAGACAGCTGTATACCAGGCTGCGCACCTTGTGACGACCAAGGCGCGCAGTTGCCTGATTGATGCTGGTGATCTTGCTCATACCACCGAACGCGGCGCTGTTGACCACGCTGATCATGCGCGCGGTGAGTGAGGGGTCGAGCTGAATCAGGCGCGCGATGTCTTCGTTCGCATTTTTTGGGTCGTCTATCGCCTGGCCGATCTTCAGGGCCAGGTCGGGCAGGCTCGGCAGCTCGCAGTGTGCCTCGAGGAAGTGGGCCCGCAGTTGCTGCATGGCAACCGCCTCTTCCGCGGTGAGTTCGAGGTGTCCGGGCGGAAGCTCGGTCGCCCGCTCGTTCCGCCCGTTGCCGGGCCGTGGGACCACCAGCAGGTCGCAGGGCGCGGTCGCGAACAGGCCCTCGACACCGGGTCTGGTAGGCAGTGGATAGCGTGCCTGGGGGGTGTCTGCTTTGAGCAGCAGATCCTGGCCGCTGTGGGTCCGGACCCGGATGCTGCCGGCGGTCAGAAATACGTTACCGTCTATCGGGAGCGCGTCATCGAGCGGCCCCGCCTCGACCTGCAGCTGCTCGACCTGCCCGATCGTTGCCTCGAGTCCTGCAGCAGGCTGGTCGGCGTAGGGTCCCAGTGTCGCCAGGGTCTGTGTTGACGGCCTTGGTTTTCTGGCACTTCGGCCAATCCACTTCGCGAACATCTCAACGTCCCAAAGCTACGCCCACGCGGCCGGGCCGGCATCAGGCGAGTCAGTTTTGCTCTCAAGGTGTCGGCCGCGTTAGGATTTTCTTTATGAATATTCGAATCATTCCGGTCACCCCCTTCGAGCAGAATTGTTCGCTGTTGCATTGCGAGTCGAGTGGCAAGGCGGTGCTGATCGACCCCGGTGGCGACCCGGAACGCATCCTTTCAGTCGTCAGCGACGCCGGCGCGACGCTGCAGAAGATACTGGTCACCCATGGTCATTTCGACCATGTCGGCGCGGTCGGTCGAATGGCACGCGAGCTCGGTCTGCCGATCGAGGGCCCGCATCGTGACGATCTGTTCCTGCTCGAAAGCCTCGCGCAGTGGTGCAAGCAGTTCGGTTTTCCGGCACCGGAAGACTTCCAGCCGGACCGCTGGCTTCAGCAGGGCGACCTGGTGACCTTCGGTGACCAGACCCTCGAGGTTCGGCACTGCCCGGGGCACACGCCCGGACATGTGATCTTCTTTCATCCCCAGGACCGGATCGCAGTGGTCGGTGACGTGATCTTCAAGGGCTCTATTGGCCGTACGGACTTTCCACGCGGCGACCACCAGACCTTGCTCGAATCGATCCGTGGACAAATCTGGCCTTTGGGCGACGATGTCAGGCTTTTGCCCGGGCATGGACCGACCACGACTGTGGCTGAGGAACGGGCACACAACCCCTTCCTGCAGGGTGCCTACGGCTGAGGGTCGTCCGCGCAGCAGGGCAGCACCGTCCCGGGGTCTATACCCAGATCGTCCAGAACCTCCTCGAAGCGCCCGGTCAGCTTGAGGTCGAGCAGCGAGTCGGCACGTGTTCGCCCGGCGTTGATTGCGGCGCTGGGTATGCCGCGTTCGGCGGCGAGCCGACAGAAGCGGAAGCCCGAATAGACCATCAGCGAGGAACCGACGACCAGCAGCGCGTCGGCGGCCAGCAGCGCGGCGATCGCCTGTTCGACCCGCGGGCGTGGGATGGTTTCACCGAAAAACACCACGTCCGGCTTGAGTATGCCGCCGCAGCTTGGACAGTCCGGGACCTTTAGGCTCCGGCAATCGTCATCCGGCAGATAGGCGTCCCTCAGCATGCC
>CBDTXT010000030.1:0-13670 GCA_965364465.1 uncultured Chromatiaceae bacterium | reverse complement strand
GGCGCGGGCCGCAGGTCCAGTCCCCGTATCTCGACGCGACCCTGGGAATGTGTTGGGGCCGCAGCCTGCCAGTCGGTCCAGGATTCCAGGTCGACGTCCATCCCGCGCAGGCCATAGTTGCGAGGGATGTAGGGTGCGAAGAAGCGCGCGATGTCGAGACCGTCGACGCGCAGATAGCTCTCGCCATGCCAGTCCGTCGAGGTCAGAGAGCCATGCACTCTGGCCCAAAGGTCGGCCCTGCCGGCGCTGGTGTCCAGGCTCCCGCGCAACCGGAGACTCGCGTCCCTGCGCACCGCTACCAGATCGACATCGTCGATCGACACGGGCGGGGTATTGGCCCGGCGATCGACCCAGACGACCTGCGTGTCCACCAGATGCAGGCGGCGTGGCAGTGGCAGACCACTGCCTTGGAACAATGGACCAAAGCCTTCAAGGCGTACCTGGCCGCTGACCTCGCGGACCAGCGTCAGTTGCATGCGCTCGACCGTGATTCGCAATGCGTCGAGCAGTGAACCGAGCAGCCAATCCTTGGCCGACAGGTCGAGTGTGGCCCGGCCGATGTGAAGGCGCTCGCTCGTGCGGCCCACAACGATGTCGTGAATCTCGAGCAAAGGGTGCAGCCCGTACCAGCGCGCCCTGAGGTCGCCAATGGTCACCGGTGTGCCCAGCTGCGCCGACAGCTGACTGGCCAATTGCCCGCGGTACTCGGCCATGAAGGGCGTGGCCGTTCGTGCCAGCAGGGCGAGTAGGCCCCACAAAATCACCAGTCCGATCAGCAGTGTTCTGAGAATGCGCAATGCGTCTTCCAGGCGATGCCGCTTAGATCAGCACAACGTCGTACTGCTCCTGGTTGTACAGGGCCTCGGCCTGCAATTTGATGGGTCGGCCGATGAACTGCTCCAGTTCGGCCAAATTTTGCGACTCCTCGTCGAGCAGGCGGTCGACCACCTCCTGTGAGGCGAGCACCAGCAGCTGTTCCACATCGAACTGGCGCCATTCCCGCAGGATGTCGCGGAAAATATCGAAGCAGACCGTCTCCGCCGTCTTCAGCGTGCCGCGGCCACTACAGGTCGGACAACTCTCGCACAGTACATGTTCCAGCGACTCCCGCGTGCGCTTGCGCGTCATCTCGACCAGGCCTAGCGTCGACACCTCGGATATGTGCGTCTTGGCATGATCGCGCGCCAGGCAGCGCTCCAGGGCACGCAGCACCTGACGTTTGTGATCCTCGTCGGTCATGTCGATAAAATCGATAATGATGATCCCGCCGAGGTTGCGCAGCCGCAGCTGGCGGCAGATCGCCTGAGCCGCCTCCAGGTTAGTCTTGAAGATGGTCTCTTCGAGGTTGCGATGTCCGACGAACGCCCCCGTGTTCACGTCAATCGTGGTCATTGCCTCGGTCTGGTCGATCACCAGATGCCCGCCGGACTTGAGGTCCACCTTGCGCTCCAGCGCCTTCTGGATCTCGTCCTCGACGCCGTAGAGGTCGAATATCGGCCGCTCGCCCGGGTAATATTCGATCGAGGAGCGCTGCTCGGTCATGTATTTTGCCGCGAAGCGCTGGGCCTTTTCCCAGGTCGAGCGGGAATCGATCCTTACCTTTTCGACCTCCGGGTTGATCAGGTCGCGCAACGCGCGCAGGGCCAGCGGCAGATCCTCATGGATCAGCTCGCGCGCCGGCGCGGTCGCGGCACGCTCCTGAATCGAACCCCACAATCGCACCAGAAAGCGCATGTCGTTGTGCAGCGCCTCTTCGGAAACGCCCTCTGCCGCGGTCCTCGCGATGAAGCCGGCACCGCCTTCGTTGGCCTCCGCAAAATGCGTGAGAATCTCACGCAGTCGTATGCGCTCTTCTTCGTCCTCGATCTTTTGGGACACCCCCACATTGCCCACGTTCGGCATGAAGACCATGTAGCGTGAAGGGATCGAGATGTTCGTGGTCAGGCGTGCGCCCTTGGTGCCCAACGGGTCTTTGACCACCTGTACGATTACCTCGCCACCCTCGCTGACCAGGTCGGCGATCTGGCCCGTCTTTTCCGCGTCCTCGGCCTGGATGTCAGCGGCATGCAGAAACGCGGCGCGCTGCAGCCCGGCATCGACGAATGCGGCCTGCATCCCCGGCAGGACCCGGCAGACCTTGCCCTTGTAGATGTTGCCTACCAAACCGCGCTTCGCGGTGCGCTCGACGATCACCTCCTGCAGCACGCCGTTCTCGATCACCGCGACTCGGGTCTCCGGTGGCGTGACATTGATCAGGATTTCCTCGCTCATTGCCCGAGTTTACACGTCCCAATCGCTGCGTACCCCGACCGCATTCAGCAGCTGCATGGTCTCGAACAGCGGTAGACCCATGATGCCGGAATAGCTGCCCTCGATGTGTTCGATGAACATCGCGGCGAAGCCCTGCACCGCATAGCCGCCTGCCTTGTCGCATGGTTCGCCGGTGGCCCAGTAGGCCGCCAGTTCTCGCGGACTAATGCTGCGCAGCACGACCCGGCTGCGGCTCAGGCGATAGTGGCACCGGTCGTGGGAGAGCACGACCACGCCGGTAAGCACCTCGTGCATGCGCCCGGCCAGCGTGCCCAGCATTCGCATGCCTTCAGCGCGGCTGCAGGGTTTGCCGAGAATCGTTCGGTCCAGCACCACGGCGGTATCGGCGCCGAGTACGACCTGGTCCGGAAATGCGCGTTGTACCGCACGGGCCTTCGCGATCGCGATGCGCTGCACGTAGTCCGGTGCCGCTTCGCCGGGCAAGCCCCCTTCGTCGATCGCGGCCGGCTCGGCGCGGAACCTTACGCCGACCTGCTCTAGCAGCTCGGCGCGACGTGGCGATTGGGAGGCGAGGATGATCATGCGGCCGGGGAGTCGTTGTCGGTTGCGGGCGAGGACCTGAGTGTCCCGCTGGCCCAAGGGTTCAGGCGCGGTGGTAAGGATGGTTACGCAATATGCTCCAGGCCCGGTACAGCTGCTCCGCGATCAAGATTCGCACCAGCGGGTGGGGCAGCGTCAGCGGTGACAGCGACCAGCGCTGCGCCGCCGCCGCCCTGGCGGGTTCGGCCAAACCCTCAGGGCCGCCGACCAGCAGCGCCACGTCCTGGCCGCCGAGCATCCAGTCCTGCAGGCGACACGACAGGTCGCTGGTCGACCAGCGCCGTCCATCGACTTCGAGCGCCACCGGCAGCGCACCCTTCGGGACTGCGCCGAGCAGCCGCTCGGTCTCGCCCTGCACGATGCGCGCGATGTCCGCGTTCTTGGTGCGCCTGCCGGCCGGGATCTCGACCAGCCGCAGCCCGCACTCGGGCGGCAGGCGTTTCGCGTACTCCTCGTAGCCCTGCTGTACCCAGCGCGGCATCCTGTCCCCGATTGTGATCAGGTGGATGTTCACCCGCGCGGTCGAACCACGATCTCAGCCTGCATGGAGTGCATGGCCGCTCAGCTTGTACCGCGTTCCTTGCTGATCTTTTCCGCCGCGACGGGATCGAGGCTCCAGAGGCGCTCGAGCTGATAGAAGTCCCGGACCTTGGCCTGCATCACGTGTACGACGACGCCATTCAGGTCGATCAGCGCCCACTCGCCCTCCTGCAGGCCCTCCGTCCCGATCGGCGGCTGCCCCGCCTGCTTGGCCTGGAATGCCACCGATTCCGCGGTCGACTTGACGTGCCGGTCGGAGGTGCCCGAGGCAATGACGAAGAAATCGGTGATGCTGGTCTTGCCCCGGACGTCCAGGGTCACGATATCGAAGGCCTTCATGTCTTCAAGGGTCTTTACGACGAGGTCGCAGAGTTGTTCTGCCTGCATACGTTGTTCCGGCGGTTGACGTTAGCGGGAATGATAAACCATGCGGCGTCCGCTGCCTGCCCCACCGGGCGCATCGGGTTCATCGGTGATAGAGGCGCTGTCGCGCGATGAAGTCCGCCACAGCGGGGGGGACGAGGAAGTCGGCGCTTCGCCCGGCCGCGATGCGGCAGCGGATGTCGCTGGAGGCGATGTCGAGCTGGGTCACCGGACAGAACACGATTTGCCCGGCAGGCCGCGCGTCCAGCCGGTCGCGCTGCCGCACGGCGAGCAGCCGTTCCAGATCCGCGTCGAACACCGGGTGCTGCCCCGGGCGCTCCAATATCACCAGGTTGGCGATATCCAGTATGCCCTGAGGGTCGCGCCAGCGGGTGAACGAGGCGAACGCATCGGTACCGAGCAACAGGCACAGCGGCGTGCCCGGAAGGTCGCTTCGCAGCGACCTCAGCGTATCGATCGTGTAAGAAGGCCCGGCACGTCGCAGCTCCCGGTCGTCGACGACCAGGTCCTCGCGCCCGGCCAGCGCGGCCTGCACCATGGCCAGCCGCGATGCGGCCGGGGTCTCCGGCTGGTCGCGATGCACGGCGCGTGCCAGTGGGATCAGGCGTACCTGCGCGAGACCCAGGGCCTCGTATGCGTCCAGTGCGATGCGCAGATGCCCGTTGTGAACCGGGTCGAAGGTGCCGCCGAAGACGCCGACGGAGGCCGGGTGCGGGCTAGCGTCGGACGTGTCCATCACCGAGCACGATGAACTTGACCGAGGTGAGACCCTCCAGGCCGACCGGCCCACGCGCATGGAACTTGTCGGTCGAGATCCCTATCTCGGCGCCGAGGCCGTATTCGAATCCGTCGGCGAATCGTGTCGAGGCATTGACCATTACCGAGCTGGCATCAACCTCGCGCAGGAAGCGCCGAGCCTTGCTGAAGTTCTCGGTGACGATGCTGTCGGTGTGCATGGACCCGTGCCGGGCGATATGCTCCATCGCCGCGCCGATGTCGGGGACCACACGAATCGACAGGATCGGGGCAAGGTATTCCTCGTCCCAGTCTGCCTCGGTCGCCGCGTCGCATCCGCTGCCGAGGATTTCGCAGGTCTTCTCACAACCGCGCAGCACCACGCCGGCCTCCCGATAGGCCGCCGCGATGCGCGGCAGAAAGTCTCCGGCAATGGTTGCATTCACCAAAAGGGTCTCCATGGTGTTGCAGGTCCCGTAGCGCTGGGTCTTGGCGTTGAGCGCGATGTCGAAGGCCTTGCTCGGGTCGGCCTCGTCGTCCACGTAGACATGGCATACGCCGTGCAAATGCTTGATCACCGGCACGCGCGCCCCGGCGCTCACCCGTTCGATCAGGCCTTTGCCGCCGCGCGGAATGATCACGTCGATCGATTCCGGCATGCTGATCATCTGGTCGACCGCCTTCCGGTCGGTGGTGCCGACGACCTGTACCGCGTCGGCCGGCAGTCCGGCGGCCTCCAGTCCGCGATGGATGCTCGCCGCGATCGCCTGATTCGAGTGAAACGCCTCGGAGCCCCCGCGCAACACGGTAGCGTTGCCGGATTTCAGGCACAGTGCAGCGGCATCCGCGGTCACATTGGGGCGCGACTCATAGATGATGCCGACGACCCCGAGTGGTACCCGCATGCGACCGACCTGGATCCCGCTCGGCCGGAACGTCATGTCGAAAATCTCGCCGACCGGATCGGGCAGCGTTGCGACCTGGCGCAGGCCCGAGACCATGTCGTCGATGCGCGCCGGATTCAGCTCCAGGCGATCCAGCAGGGCCGTATCGAGGCCCTTGGCCGCGCCGGCCTCCAGGTCCTTGCGATTCTCGGCCAGCAGCGCGTCGCGTCTGGCGTCGAGGTCGTCGCCGATTGCGTGTAGCGCAGCGTTCTTCGCCGCGGTGTCCCCGGCAGCGGCGATTGCGCGCGACGCGATGCGGGCCCGGCGACCCAGATCCTGCATATGGGCGGCAACATCGTCGACCGCGGTGTGCTTGCTTGCTTGGCTCATGGCGATGCCTGTCGATGCGTGTCAGGCTGCGCATTCTAAAGCAAGCGGCAACCCTCAGGGAGCCTTTCGGCCAAGACAGGGTAGCGGGCTGGGAAGATCAGCCGTTTGGCAGCGGCACCGGGCGCGGCGGCGCTGCCGACTCCTTCGAACCGGTTTCCCATGAAAATTTCGGCAGGGCCCGAAACGCCTCCTGGATGCCGTTGTTCCACGCCTCACGCAGGTTGATCAGATAGTTGTCGTCGGCGTCGAAACGGCAGCGGCAGCCGAGTACGAGGCTGTCCTTCTCGTAAGTGACCAGTTCGAACGGTGGCCCGACCGTGATGTTCGACCGCGTCGTCGCATCGAGCGAAACCAGCGCCAGACGCGCACCCTGATTGAGCGACAGTCCGGGGTGGACGATCCTGTCGAGCGCCGGTTTGCCGTATTTGCTCTCGCCGATCTGCAGGTAGGGCGTCTCCGGCGAGGAATTGATGTAGTTCCCCTGGGGGTAGATCAGCATCAGGCCGTGCCGTTGACCAGTGATCTGACCGCCGATCAGCAGCGTCGTTTCGCCGCTAACGCCGGATTGGGTGAGTGCCGGGCTGTGTTCCTTCTGCACCGCCAGGCTGACCCCGCCGACATACTCCGCGGCCTCGAACAGGTACCGCACATTGGCCAGGTTCGGGCCGTCGCTCGGAAAGTCAAGGTCACGCTGGATATGGTTGATGACCTCCTGGGTGGTTGCCAGGTTGCCGGCCGACATGATCACGAAGAGCCGGTCAGGCGACGGCGTGAACACATGCATCTTGCTGTAGGTGGTCACATAGTCCACGCCTGCGTTGGTCCGCGAGTCGGAGGCGAATACGAGTCCGTCATCGAGATTGAGTCCGACGCAGTAAGTCATCGATCGGGTATCCGGTCAGCAGAAAGAGCGCGCCCCAAGTATGCTTGGAAATCGATCGGCATTGGAAGCCCCGAGTTGCGTTTCCCCGATGCCAAGTCTGCTAAGCTCCAAACTGAGCTGCCAGGCGGTACCGGCTGGCAGCCGCCTAGAGCGGGTCGCCGTTCTGGAGCGTTTGCCAGTCCGACTTCCCGACCGCGAAAAGAAGAGTCGAACATAATGCACCGTTTTGTGACACCGATTCCCGGCATTGGCCACGCCTGGTGCGTTGCCGGGTGCCGTATGCTCGCCCCCGGTGCCCGGCCGAACCGGGGGCAAGTGCCGTCCCCCGGGGCTACCGGGCGGTACCGGCCAGCTCGCTCGTGGCGGCCGCCTCGAGTGGCGCGATTCTGGCATGCCGGAGGGGGCGCCGAGATCGAGCGCGACCGCTGCGGTGCCATGCATTGCAAACATCGTCCCACTCAAGATCCCGGGCGCATGAGCCGCGACCTGGTCGATCGGCCTCGGTTGCCGGCAGAGAGCCCGCGATGCCGATAGAACTCAAGGAATACGACCCCGGCCCCTTCTTCGACGAGATGATGGCGGGCAAGAACCGCGCGCGAGCGCTGGCCAAGGAACTGATCGGTCTGTTCCGCAACATGGACAGCGGTGAACTGGCCAGCCGCCAGGACGCGGCAGATCTCGCGATCAAGGAGATGGGCATCACGTTTACCGTGTACAGCGAGCACGAGGGGATGATCGACCGCAACTGGCCGTTCGATATCGTGCCCCGGTTGATCGAGAAGTCGGAATGGGACAGGGTCGAGGTCGGTCTGACCCAGCGCGTCAAGGCGCTGAACCTGTTTATCAACGACCTGTACCACGATCAGAAAATCGTCAAGGACGGCGTGTTCCCTGCGGAGGTCCTGGCCAAGTCGAAGAATTTCCGCCCGCAGTGTGTCGGTGTGAAACCGCCACTGGGCGTCTGGGCGCATGTTTGCGGTTCTGACCTGGTGCGCGACGAGGACGGCACCCTGTACGTGCTCGAAGACAATCTGCGCGTCCCGTCCGGGGTTTCCTACATGCTGGAAAACCGGTTGGTGACAAAGCGGGTCTTTCCAGAGCTGTTCGAGACCTATGCGCCGCTGCCGGTGAATGACTATCCGACGCAGCTCTATGAAATGCTCGCCGCACTTTCGCCGCGTAACGTGAAAAGGCCAACCCTGGCCGTGCTCACACCCGGCATATACAACTCGGCCTACTTCGAGCATGCCTATCTGGCGATGGAGATGGGGGCCGAGCTGGTTGAAGGTCGCGACCTTTTCGTCGATGACGACGATTGCGTCTACATGTGGACCGTGTCCGGGCCAAAGCGTGTCGACGTGATCTACCGGCGTATCGACGACGAATTCATGGACCCGGAGGCATTCCGCAAGGATTCGATCCTCGGTGTCCCAGGGCTGTTGCGCGCCTGGAAGGCGCGCAACGTCGGGCTGGCGAACGCTCCGGGCGCCGGTGTTGCAGACGACAAGGTGGTGTATGCCTTCGTCCCCGAGATCATCCGCTACTACCTGGGCGAGGAGCCCGGTATCCCCAATGTCCCCACCTACCGCTGTATGTATCCGGAAGAGCGCGAGTACGTACTCGCTCACCTCGACGAACTCGTAGTCAAGCCGGCCAACGAGTCCGGTGGCTACGGCATGATGATCGGTCCTCGCGCAACCAAGGTCGAGCGCAAGAAGTTTGCCGGACTGATCGCGAACAACCCACGCAATTACATTGCGCAGCCGACGCTGGGTATATCGACCGTGCCGACCGTGGCCGGGCAGAATCTCGAGCCGCGCCACGTCGATCTGCGCCCGTTCATCCTGAGCGGTCGCGGCACCTTCGTAACCACCGGCGGTCTGACCCGCGTGGCGTTGCGGAAAGGCTCGCTGGTCGTGAATTCATCGCAGGGTGGTGGTTCGAAAGATACCTGGATCGTGGACACCGATTGAGCGGAGATTGCGATGCTGTCACGCGTAGCGGAAAATATCTATTGGCTCGCCCGTTATGTGGAGCGGGCAGAGAATACCGCGCGCCTGGTGCGCGTGAATTCCCATCTGGTGCTGGACACCCCGCGCAAGATCGCGCCTGGCTGGGGGCCGCTGGTCGAGATCACCGGACTGCAGGAGGCGTTCCATGCGGTCGATCGAGAGACCAACGAACGCAATGTGGTGCGTTTCCTGATAGGTGACGCCAATAATCCGGGCTCCATCATCTCCGCGTTGGCCGCGGCGCGCGAGAATTGCCGTACCGTGCGTGATGTGCTGCCGCGCTCATCCTGGGAAAAGCTCAACGAGCTGTACTGGTTCGCCAAAGAAAACGTCCAGTCCGGCCTGACGAAGGGCGGTCGAGACAATTTTCTCGATGGCATCATCACCGGGTCGCAGCAGATCACCGGGCTCCTGGGTTCGGTGATGTATCGCGACGAGGCCTGGCACTTCTCCCGTATCGGGCGCAATCTCGAACGCGCCGACATGACCACGCGCATCATCGACGTGCGTTCGACCGATCTTTTCCCCGCCGACCGGCTGGAGTCTCGTTCGCTCGATACTCTGCAGTGGATCAGCGTGTTGCGCTCGATGTCCGGCTACCAGATCTACCGGCGACACATTGCGATCAGGGTGAGCCGCCCGGACGTACTGCATTTCCTGTTTCACGATGCACTGTACCCGCGATCATTCATGCATTGTTTGGATGCGGTCGACGAGAGCATCGCCGAACTGCAGAAGTCAGAGCAGGTGCTGCGCGGCATCCGCGCGATAAAACGCAAGCTGCGTGGAACCAAGGTCGCCGATCTCGACCAAGCGGCGCTGCACGAGTTCATCGACGAACTACAGCTCGGCATCATGGATCTGCATGCGCACCTTGCCGTGGCCTATTTCCCGCCGCCGCTCGTGCTGGACGAAACCGGCTGAGTGCTTCCGGCCCGTGCGCCGCGCGCTCGAGGCACGGAGCGCTTGCTGTCGGTTTGGCCGCTCATGGCCAGCACGGCGTTTTCGAGAAGCAGCCAGGCGTCCCGCGTGCTGCGCCCCTTGATCGCCCCATCCGCCTCGTGGCAGTCGTCGAGCAACTGCAGCCATTCGGCAGTGCGCAGATTGCCCAACCCTTTGCGAACCAGGCCGCTGCGTTTCCGAAAGACGCTGGCCCTGTCGATCGCCTGGTCCGGGCTCATGCCCCTGGCGACGTCGGCCGAGATACGGGCCATGCTTCTGGCCTCGCGATGGACGGCCCAGAGGATCACCGCAGGGGCCAGGCCTTCGCCGCGCAGGCCGTCGAGAATGTGTACACAGCGCCCGGATTCGCCGCGAAGAGCGCTGTCCACCAGTTCGAATACGTCAAAGCGGGCGCTGTCGGCGACCGCGGCCGACAGCTCCTCCGCGCCCAGCGGGCCGCTGCCGTGCAGCAGCAGGAGTTTCTCGATCTCCTGGCGTGCCGCGAGCAGATTCCCCTCGACCCGATCCGCGAGCATGCCGACGGCCTCGTCGCTCGGCCGGATGCCCACGGCCTCGAGGCGCTGCCGGATCCAGGCCGGCAGCTGTTGCGGCTCGATGGGCCAAACTCGCACCACCACGCCGGCGGCGTCTATCGCCTTGAACCACTTCGTCTGCTGCTGCTGGCGCTCGAGCTTCGGCAGCGTGAGCAGCAGCAGCGTGTCCGGCGGCGGGTCTGCGCAATAGGCAGCCAGGGCCCGCCCCCCCTCGGCGCCCGGTTTGCCGCCAGGAATTCTGAGATCGATGATCTTTTTCTCGGCGAACAACGACATTGCGGCGGCCTCCGCTGCTAGCTGCTGCCAGTCGTAGCTGCCGCCAGCCTCGATGACCTCACGGCTGGTGTGGCCGGCGTCGCGCGCGGCCCGCCGGATCGCATCGCTGCATTCGCCCAACTGCAGGGGCTCGTCGCCGCTGATCAGGTAGACCTTGGCCAGCGTGCCGGCGAGGTGCTGTTGCAACCTTTCGGGATAGACACGCATCGCTCAATTCAGTGCGGCGAGACGTCGAAGGATACGTCCGACCAGGTCGCGCCGCATGTCCTCGCGCAGCAATTCGGATTCCCGGCTGGCGCCGAGGACCGAGGTTGGCGGCCGGTACTGGATCCGGATGACGCGCTCGGTGCGGGCAGGAAGCAGTTCCTCGCCGGCGGCGGATCGCAGCGCGAACGTGACCAGCTCGTCGATTTCGTACTCGACGGCCTTGTTGAGGCTGTCGACAGACAGGACCCGTGAGCCCTGGTCCCAACGGCTGACGACGAGCGTGGAACCGCTGTCCGCCGGGCCGTCGGCCATCTCGACGTCAGCCGCCGCGAGTTGCCGATCGAGCTCGCGGTACAGGTCAGAGAAGCGGGCAAGCCCGGCGATATAGAGCGGTTGCGGTAGGTCGTCGAGGCGCGACATTGTGGCGCCGCGCGGTTGAAAACCGCAGCCCGCCAGCTGCGCCGCGAGCAGCAACAGCAATAGCCATCCAACCGCGCGACAAGGCGCTGGGCCCGATGCAAGCAGATTCATTCGGTCCCCATCAACTGGCCACGATGTTGACCAGCTTGCCCGGCACGACGATGGTCTTGCGTATCGTCAGTCCATCGGTGAAACGACGGACGTTCTCGTTGCCCAGCGCGGTCTCCTCGATCTGCGCCCTCGGCGCGTCCGCAGCGATCTGGATCTTGCCGCGCATCTTGCCGTTCACCTGCACCACGTACTCGACGGTTTCGCTGCGCAGCGCGGATTCATCTACCGCGGGCCAGCCTGCAAATTGGATGTCGTCGCCGAGACCGAGCGCGCGCCACATCGCGTGGCTGATGTGCGGCGCGATGGGTGACAGCAGGCGCAGTACGATACCGACGCCCTCGTGCAACATCGCATGCGCCCCCGGTGAGTCATCGAGCTTGTTCAGTGCATTGACCATGGTCATGCAGCCAGACACCACGGTGTTGTACTGCTGGCGATCATAGTCGAACAGCGCCTTCTGCAATGCGCTGTGCACCTCGCGGCGTGTGTCCGCGCAATCGGCCGCGTCGCCGCGCGGGCTGCCGTTCAGCCGGTCGAGCCGCGCGCCGAGCGCCCAGAGACGTTTCAGGAACCGATGGGCGCCCTCGACGCCCTCATCGGACCATTCCAAAGACTGGTCAGGCGGCGCGGTGAACATGGTGTACAGACGCACGGTGTCGGCCCCGTAGCGGTCGATCAGGGTCTGCGGGTCGACACCGTTGTTCTTCGACTTCGACATCTTTTCAATGCCGCCCGGTGTTACCGGCTCGCCGTCGAACTTGGCGACTGCGCGCACGATACGGCCCTTTGCATCCGACGCGACCTCGACATCGGCTGGGTTGAACCACTCGCGCGAACCGTCAGGGTGGGCCCGATAGTAGGTTTCCGCGACCACCATGCCCTGGGTCAACAGGCGGGAAAACGGCTCGTCACAGCCGATCAATCCCTCGTCGCGCATCAGCTTGTTGAAGAAGCGCGCATAGAGCAGGTGCAGGATGGCATGTTCGATCCCTCCGACATACTGGTCGACAGGCAGCCAGTAGCTGGCGCGCTCGTCGAGCATCGTGCTGTCTGCGTCTGGGCAACAATAGCGCGCGTAGTACCAGCTGGACTCGAAGAACGTGTCGAAAGTGTCGGTCTCCCGCCGATCGCCGTTACCGAGGTCATAAAACGCCCGCATCTTCGCCAGCGGGGAGCCCGAGCCGTCCACGACGACGTCTTCCGGAAGGCGCACAGGGAACGCGTCGGCGGCTACGATTGTGCCGTCCGCCTTGTGGATCACCGGGATCGGACAACCCCAGTAGCGCTGACGCGAGACGCCCCAGTCGCGCAAGCGGAAATTCACCCGTTTTTCCCCGCTGCCGTGCTTTTCCAGCCAGGCCGCCACCGCATCGAACGCAGCGTCGGAGCTGAGCCCGTCGAACGGCGCCGAGTTGGCCAATACCCCCTTCTCCACGTAGGCAGCGGCCTCGACCGAACAGGGATGGCCTTCGGCGTCGAAGATCACCTGCTTCTTCGGAATGCCGTACTTCTGTGCAAACTCCCAGTCCCGCTGATCGTGCGCCGGGACTGCCATTACCGCACCGGTGCCATAGCTCATCAGCACGAAGTTCGCGGCATAGACAGGTACCGCCTCGCCACTCACCGGATGCAGGGCCTTCAGCCCGATCGGCATCCCCCGCTTTTCCATGGTCTCCAGTTCGGCCTCGCTCACTGCGCCCGAGCGGCACTCTGCGATGAAGTCGGCCAGTGTCGGGTCGCTGGCCGCGGCTTGCAGGGCCAGCGGGTGTTCGGCCGCGACCGCCAGATAGGTCACTCCCATCAGGGTGTCCGGCCGCGTGGTGTAGACCTCGAGCGCGTCTTCCCGGTCCTGGATTGCGAACCTTATCTGTACGCCGAGCGAGCGGCCGATCCAGTTGCGCTGCATCGTGACAACCTGCTCGGGCCAGCCGTCGAGCTTGTCGAGGTCGTCGAGCAGCTCCTGCGCATAGTCGGTGATGCGCAGGAACCACTGCTCGATATCGCGTTTCTCGACCAGGGCGCCGGAGCGCCAGCCTCTGCCGTCGATCACCTGTTCGTTCGCCAGCACGGTCTGGTCGACCGGGTCCCAGTTGACCGTGGCTGTCTTGCGATATGCCAAGCCTTTCTCGACCAGGCGCGCAAAAAGCCACTGCTCCCAGCGGTAATAGTCCGGGCTGCAGGTCGCGATCTCGCGATCCCAATCGTAGCCGAATCCGAGCCGCTGCAGCTGCGCCTTCATGTATGCGATATTCGAATAGGTCCATTCGGCCGGCGGCTTGCCATGCTTGATCGCGGCGTTTTCGGCCGGCAATCCGAACGCATCCCAGCCCATCGGCTGCAACACGTTTTTGCCCAGCATTCGCTGGTAGCGTGAAATCACATCGCCGATGGTGTAGTTGCGCACGTGCCCCATATGCAGTTTCCCGCTCGGATAGGGAAACATCGACAGGCAGTAAAATTT
>CBDTXT010000029.1:0-13687 GCA_965364465.1 uncultured Chromatiaceae bacterium | reverse complement strand
CTAGTGGCATTAGGCCGTATGCGTGTTACAAATGTGCGATTGCCGCCGGCTCAAGGTTCGTCGGGGCCGTCGTCGGCGTGCACGTACAGCGTGCTCGCGCGATAGGTCTCCAGCAGATGTCGCAGCAGCACCATGGCCACGGCCGCCACCGGCAGCGCCAACAGGATCCCGAAGAAACCGTAGAGCTGTCCGCCCGCAAGTACCGCGAAGATGACCGCTACCGGATGCAGCCCGATACGTTCGCCGACCAGATGTGGGGTAAGCAGCGTACCCTCCAGCGCCTGACCCACCACGAATACCAGGACCACCCAGGGCAGGTCGCCGACCCCCTGGACCTGCAGGATCGACGCCACCCCGGCAATCAGGATGCCCACGATCAGTCCCAGGTACGGGACAAAGCTGACCAGCCCGGCAAGCATCCCGATGAGCAGCGCAAAATCCAGCCCGACCAACCATAGGCCGGTGGTGTAGATCACGCCAAGCGCGCCCATGACCAGCACCTGCCCGCGCAAGAAGGCCCCCAGCACCTCGTCCGACTCGCGGGCCAGTCGCGCCCAGGTCGCCTCGCTGCGACGCGGCAGCAGCGCATGCAGACCAGCCACCAGATGATCCCAGTCGCGCAGCAGATAAAAGGTGAGGACCGGCACCAGCATCAGATTGGCCAGCCAGCCGAGCAGGGTAAGCCCGGAGCCGGACACCGAGGACCAGACATGCGCCAGGATGCCGCCGGCCTCCCGCCAGTTCTCGGTCAGTGCCTTTTGCAGCGCGGACGGTTCGAGGCCGGCCATCTCGCCGGGCAGGACCGCCTCGAGACGCGGCAGGATCTGGACTCTCAACCACTCGAGATAGGACGGCAGCTTCTGCAGCAACTGGGTGATCTGCGCTTCGACCCGGGGCACCAGCAGCACCAGCAGCAGCGACAGCAACACGAACAACACGCTGAAGACCAATACCACCGACGGGGTGCGGCGCAGACCTCGCGCCTCCAGCCGATCGACCAGCGGGTCTCCAAGATAGGCCAACAGCGCCGAGACCACGAACGGCGTCAGGATCGGCGAAAGCAGATAGACCAGCCAGCCGCCGAGCAACAGCCAGCCGAGCATCCACAGCCGCTGCCGGTCAGATATCACGGCGGCCGCCCATCAAGCGCGCGCGGCGGCTCCATTCGCGGACATAGCCGGCACCGCTCAGCACGATGGTCAGCATGACCAGCCAGATCAGGCCCTGGATCACCCATTCCGGAATGCCGCCGAAGCCGAGTGCCGCGACCCCCTCTGCCGCCAACGCGATCTGCAAGACCGTGTTCAGCTTGCTGATCAGCGTGGGCTCCGGCTCAACCGCCTCGATCCGGAAGTTGTAGATGGTGCCGCCGATCACGATGAGCAGGTCTCGCGCCAGCACGCTCAATACCAGCCACCAGGGGAAGACCCCGAGCCACCAGAGACAGAGGAAGGTCGTTATCAGCAGGAACTTGTCCGCCAGCGCATCCAATATGCCGCCGAGGCGCGAGCTCCAGCCGAAGCGCTTGGCAAGAAAACCGTCGAGTCCGTCGGACGCGCCGGCCAGCAGGAAAAGCCAGATCGCCAGCGTGAATTCACCGTGCAGCAGGCTCCAGGTCACCGGACCGACCAGCAGGATCCGTGCGATGCTGATGATGTTCGGCAGATGTCGCAAAGATGAATTCATCGGGGCTTGGGCGCGCGGTCCGGACGATCAGTACGACAGTCGATAGCGGGCATCGGCCTCCGGCTCCGCCCTACCCGGGTCCGCCGGGATCGGGTCGCCCGAAGGCGCAGGCTCCGGACCGGCCTCGGCGACCAGCTGCGCCTCGCCATCGAGTGTCCGCAGCAGTTCCTGCTCGCTGCCACGCGAGCGAAACTCGAACAGGCAACGGTCGCCTTCCACGTGCCGCAGCGCGAGTCCCTCGATCGGCTCGAGACCATCCAGAAGCGCGAGCAGCCGCCCGTAGGCCGCGAGGTCGCCGACGCCGGAGAAGCTCACCCGCGTGCCGCGGCTACCACCGACGCCAGGCATCGGCGCATAGCGGGCAGCGAGCAAATTCTGGGTCTGGTCAACCGCGAATGCCAGCGCGGCGGGCAGCGCCTGCGGCGACGCCTGAAAACCCTGGGCAGAATGGTCGCCGATCAGCGACCATTCCCCGCTCCACTTGCCGTCGCCGCGTGCGCGCAGGCGTCCGGTCAGTACCAGATCGTGCGGGTAGCGCGCCGAGGCCTGCGCTATCGCCGCGCGGTAGTCGGACCAGACGTCGGCTGGCGTCAACTGCGACTGGTCCTGCAGGTCCATCAGCGGGAGTTGCAGCGGCATACCACGCTGCCGGGCGCGCTCCAGGATCGCAGCACGTGCCTCCGGCAGATTGTCGAAATTCAGCAGCTCGCGCTTTGCGTCGCGCTCCGTGGCGACCCAGACCAACACGCCAGGCCGCTGCACCCAGACCGGCAACTGGTGCTCGCGCATCATCCGCTCCACCGCGGTCTGGTCAAAACGCGCCCAGAGATAGCGCACCACCTGGCCGGCCTCGTCCGCGGTGCGGTAGCGATACTGCTGAACCAGCGAGGGTGCGGCGGCGGCGACCTCGCGCGTGCCCGGCTGCCCGCCGACCGCCGGGTTGCCGCTGACCCGCACCAGGACCTTCGCCAGCAGATCGGACAAGGCGGCGTTACGCGTCTCGCTACCCTCGTCGTCGACCCGCGTTTCAGCGCTGAAAAGGTCTTCCGCGCCCGCGCCGTGGACACACCAGGGCAGAAGCAGCAACAGGGAGATCTGGAGCAACATCCGAGGATTTCGCATGCGGCCGAGTTTAACGCGGTTCGCGCGTGTAGTCGCCGTCGACATGCGGCCCAGCAAGACAAACGACGCTTCGAGTGGTGAGCCGGCGACGCTGGGGCTAGAATGCGCGCTTTGTTTTCGCTTACGGAGTCGAGCTTGAGCGAGCAGCCTTCACAACCGAGTACCGGCGGCCTGAGCTATGCACGTGCCGGTGTGGATATCGATGCCGGCAACGCACTGGTCGAACGAATCAAACCGGCGGTCGCAAAGACCCGCCGCCCGGGCGTGTTGACCGGCATCGGCGGCTTTGGTGCATTGTTCGAGCTACCGCTGGACCATTACCGCGAACCGGTGCTGGTCTCCGGGACCGACGGTGTCGGCACCAAGCTCAAACTCGCGATGCAGCTCGGCCGGCACGACACGATCGGTATCGACCTGGTCGCGATGTGTGTCAACGATATCGTGGTCGCTGGTGCCGAACCCCTGTTCTTTCTCGACTACTATGCAAGCGGTCGTCTCGACGTGGACACCGCAGCAACCGTGATCGGCGGCATCGCGCGTGGCTGCGAGCTCGCCGGCTGCGCGTTGACCGGCGGCGAGACGGCCGAGATGCCGGGCATGTACGCAGCGGGTGATTACGATCTGGCCGGTTTTGCGGTAGGGATCGTGGAGAAATCGCGCATCCTGCAGCCGGAGCGGGTGCGCATCGGCGACGTATTGCTCGGGCTCGCCTCGTCCGGGCCACATTCGAACGGCTATTCGCTGATCCGCAAGGTGCTGGAAGTCCGTGGTGCGACACTCGACCAACCGGTCGGCAACGCCGAGCTGGGCGACGCGTTGATGGCACCCACCCGTATCTACGTGAAATCACTGCTCGAGCTGCTCCGACAGATAGACGTTCATGCGATGGCTCACATCACGGGTGGCGGACTGACCGACAATCTGCCGCGCGTGCTGCCACAACACAGTTGCGCCGAAATCATCAGAGACAGCTGGCAGCAGCCTGCGATATTCGACTGGCTGCGCGACGCGGGTGGTATTGCCGAACCCGAGATGCTGCGCACCTTCAACTGCGGTATCGGCATGGTCGTCTGCGTCGCCGCGGACGCCGCATCGCAGGCCATCGGGATCCTCGAGGCACAGGGAGAGTCCGTGCAACGCATCGGACAGATCGGCGAATGTGACTGCGCGGCACCCTGCGTGCGCTACCTGTGATCCAGGGTGCCCGGCCGCTGCCTGTCGTCGTATTGATCTCGGGCGGCGGCACGAACCTGCAGGCCCTGATCGACGCCGCCGATGCGCGTTACCGGGTCTGCGGCGTCATCAGCAACCGGCCCGGGGTGCTCGGTCTGAAACGGGCAACCGTCGCCGGCATCCCGACCCGGGTCATCGATCACACCGCATACACCGACCGGGAGCGCTTCGATGCCGCCCTCGCCGATGTGATCGAATCGTTCTCACCGGGACTCGTGATACTGGCCGGTTTCATGCGCATACTCGGCGACACCTTCGTCGAGCGCTTCGCCGGACGTATGCTGAACATCCACCCCTCACTGCTGCCCGCGTTTCAGGGGCTGCACACGCACCGGCGCGCGCTGGCGGCAGGGGTCCGGGAGCATGGCGCCAGCGTCCACTTCGTGACCTCGGAGCTCGACGGCGGCCCGGTGGTCGCGCAGGCCCGCGTCGCGGTCGAGCCGGGCGACACCGAGACCGTACTGGCCGCGCGGGTGCTGTCCCGCGAACACGAACTGCTGCCACAGGTCGTCGCCTGGTTTGCCGAGGGGCGGCTGCAGCTGCGCGACGGGCAGATAAGTTTCGATGGTGAGCCGCTGCGTGCCCCGCTGCAATGCTGAAGCGGGTGCTGGTGCTCGTGTCAGCCGCTTTGTGCCTGGCCGCCTGCACCGAACCGCCGCCCGGCAACGCACCGGAGGGTGAGGCGCCGCTCGCGACAGAGGCAATCTACCGGCTGCTGTACAACGGTCAGCTGGTGGGCAATGCCCTGTTCGCATTCGAGCTGTTCGAAGACGGCGGCTATCGGATCGACGCATTGACCGCGCCGGCCGGGCAGATGGAGACTCAGTCGGCGGACGAGGTGCTCGAATCCAGTCGAGGCTCGCTGGACGCGGAGACGATACGACCAGCGCGCTTCGAACACAGCGTGATGCGGGGCGGGCAGATCGAACTGATCAGCCTTGCTTTCGATTGGCAGCGGCACCGGCTGCAGGTGCAGGGCGGCGAGGCGCAGCGCGAGGTCGCGCTGCTGCCGGGCACCCACGACCGCCTGAGCTACCTGCTCGCGGCCTACCGGCTCGCGGTCGCCGGCGACGGCGCCGCGCAGTTCCAGGTCGCAACGGCCGAGGCCAGCGAAGAAACGATCCTGGAGGTAACCGGCAGCGAGCCGGTCACGCTGCCGTCGGGACAGTACGTGGCGATGGTCATTCGCCGCATCACGCCGAACCCCGAGGAATCCCGCCAGTTGTGGTTCGATCCTGCGCTCGGCCCGCTGCCGCTGCGCATCTTGCACGCGCGCGACGGCAACCGGGTCGACATGCAGCTAGAGCATCTCAGCCGCCGCCCGAACGGTCCTCGCTGATGCGGCTCGCCAGCGGTCCGCTCTGGCCGCGATACTTGGCGTCGTCGCGCTTGGTGTATGAGCGCTGCGCCGGGCCGGTCAGCGTTTCGAAACTCATTGCCCCGATCGCCATGCCGGGACGCAGCGCGAGCGGCAGCTTGCCCGAGTTGAAGAATTCCAGAACGATGTTGCCGCTCCAGCCCGGATCGATGCGATGCGCGGTCACATGCACCATCAGGCCGAGCCGGGCCAGGCTCGAGCGACCGTCGAGCCAACCCACGAGGTCGTCGGGCAGGGTGATGGATTCGAGTGTGATGCCGAGTGCGAGCTCGCCGGGGTGCAATACGAACGTCGCGTCGCCCTCGATCAGGATCTCGTCCCCCATCACCTTTTCCACCGCCTGGTTGACCTGCTCGCGCGATCCGGACAGATCGATGAACGGGATCGTGTGCGAACTGTAGACACGAAAGCGATGGCCGAGCCGCAAGTCGACACTGACGCCGCTGATCACACGGTCGTCGGGTCTCGGGAGGATACGGATCCGCCCTTCGTTCAGTGCGGCGATGATGTCGCTGTCGCAGAGTCTCATGATCGATTGGCCTCGGCTGCGGGGGTCGCGAGGGCGATTCTACACCAGGCCGCCGCGGCAACCGGCCGCGGACGCAAACGCGGTGGCAGCATCGCACGCGGCCCGTGTCAGACGGAGCCCGGATCCCCGATCTCCTGTGCCTGCGCGTGCGTCAGGTGGGGGTGGTTGCGCAGCACATAGCCGGCGGCGTGCAATCGAAGCACCGCGTTGAGCAAGTTGGTGCGCAATGCGGAACTCGGTGAATCGAGGTGCTCGGCCAGGTCGTGCAGGCTGACCTCCACATGATAGTCGCGGACCGCCACCGGGATCTGCAGGCGCTCTGCGATATTCAGGAACGGGTCGAGTGGTGCGGTGTGCGCGGCGTCATGCTCGACCGCATGAGCGCCCTCGACCAATGCCTCGTGCCTGGCGGCACCGTTGAGCCGGCCGCGGTAGATCGCCACCCAGCGGGCGTCGACGCCCGGGCTACGGCTGATCACCGCGGTCACGATAGAGACGACCGCGGTGGCCGATTGTCGGTCGGGGCGACAGGAAAGCACGGCCGCCATCAGGTCGCGCTGCACAATGCTCAGCATTGCCGCCCGGTAGCCACCCATCGCGAATCCGCGGTCCTGCGAAAGATTGCGCAGAAAGGCCTCGGTCGCGACGTAATAGCGCGAGGTGTAGTGGAACAGTTCCTCGGCAAAACCGCCCCAGCGCCCGTCGAACGCCGGATAGAGATGCCCGTCGACGTTCCGCAGATCGCTCATCTGACCCTCGAGCTCCGGGGCGGATCAGTCCGGGCGCTGCGCCAGCGGCCCTGCCTGCGCGACACTCGCGGGCACCTCGTCGGCATACAGCGCGAAGTTGTCATGGAACATCGACGCGAGACGTGCGGCCTGGGCATCGTAGGCAACCGTGTCGCTCCAGCTGTCGCGCGGCCTGAGGATACCCTGTGGGACATCCGGACAGGATTCGGGCACCTGGAAACCGAAGACCGGATCCTGCCAGGTCGGTACCTGGTCAAGCCGTCCGTCGAGCGCGGCGTTGACCATCGCACGGGTATGGGGAATCGCGATCCGCTGACCGCTGCCATAGGGCCCGCCGGTCCAGCCGGTGTTGATCAACCAGACCTTGGCCCGATGACGATCGATGCGCTCGCCAAGCAACTCGGCATAGCGGCGGGGGTGCAGCGGCATGAAAGGCGCACCGTAGCAGGCACTGAAGACGGGACTGGGCTCGGTGACACCCTTTTCGGTTCCGGCGACGCGCGCAGTGTAGCCCGAGATGAAATGGTACATCGCCTGGTCCGGCGTCAACTGTGCGATCGGCGGCAACACACCAAACGCATCGCAGGTCAGAAAGATGATGTTCTCCGGATGCCCGCCGAGTCCGTCCGGGGCCGCATTGGCTATCGCACTGATATGGTAGGCACCCCGCGTGTTCTCGGTCAGCGACCCGTCGTCCAGGTCGAGATGACGATCACGTGCACTCATTGTCACGTTCTCGAGCACGGTCCCGAACCGCACCGTGGTGGAATAGATCTCGGGCTCGTTCTCTGGCGACAGCTTGATCATCTTCGCGTAGCAACCACCTTCGAAGTTGAAGATACCGTTGTCGCTCCAGCCGTGCTCGTCGTCGCCAATCAGGGTACGCGCCTTGTCCGCCGAGAGCGTCGTCTTGCCCGTACCGCTGAGTCCAAAGAACAGCGCCGTGTTGCCGTCCTGCCCGATGTTCGCCGAACAGTGCATCGGCAGCACCCCGCGATCCGGCATCAGGTAGTTCATTACCGAGAAAATGGATTTCTTTATCTCACCCGCGTAGCTGGTACCTCCGATCAATACCAGGCGCTGCCGGAAGTTGACCAGTACGAAGGTCTCGCTACGGGTGTGGTCCTGGCTCGGGATCGCATGGAAGCGCGGCGAATTGATCACGGTGAAATAGGGCTCATGCCCGGCCAGTTCCTCGGGCTCGGGCTGGATGAACAGGTTGCGCGCGAACAAGCTGTGCCAGGCGTACTCAGTGATGATCCGGATCGGCATCCGATACTCGGGATCCGCCCCCGCGTAGCAATCCTGAACATAGACGTCCTTCATCTGCAGGTACGACGCCATGCGCTGGTGCAGGATGTCGAAATTGTGCTCCGGAATCGGCTTGTTGATCGTGCCCCACCAGATCTTGTCGTGGCTATCTTCCTCGTCGACGATGAACTTGTCGTTCGCGGACCGTCCGGTGTGATGGCCGGTCCGGACCACAAGCGGGCCGCGATGCGACAGCGCACCCTCGTGCCGCAGCAGCGCCTGCTCGTACAGCGCCGGGGTCGGCAGATTCCAGAAAATCTCGTTCAGATTGTAGAGGCCATGGTTTTCCAGACCCTGGCGACTTTGCGTCTCTTGATCTCGCAGCATTCGTCGTCTCCCGAAGCGGGGGTCGGGCTCCCTCGACCGCCCGCGACACCTTACGCAGTCTTCGCCCGAGCTCCAGCCCGGGCCCCATTTGCACGCAAATACACCATATTAAGTCAGAACGGACCTGTCAGCCGCCGTAGCGACCCGCCGCAACTGAACCAACGCAGATAACCTTGCCACCCCCCGTCCATCGAGGGCCCGGTCGACCACGCCGCCGAAGGGCCGGGACATCGACGTCCCCAGAGAGGACCGGGCTAGAGATCCCCGAGCCGCCCCATCTCCTTGGCCACCAGGTAGTAGAAGGTCACACGCTGTTTCCGGCGATCGGCCTGCATGGTCTCGCAGACCTTGCGGACGACCGCATCCGCGGCGCCGGCATCCGTTGCGCCAAGCTTCTTGATGCACCACTTCTCGCGAACCCGGTCAAGCTCGGACTGGTCCGAGCAGGACACCAACGACGCATCCTTGCTTTGCAGCGCGATACCGAGGTGTTTCTCGATCTTCTTCACCACGTCGGGATCCGCACCCGCGTCGTATCGCTGTACGTCCGCCACGTAATCACCCATGTCTTTGGTCTCCCCTCACAACACAAACTCGTTTCCGGCGAGGCCGGCCGCGTTCCCGACCGGGAACACGGCGCGCGGCCCCACCGCACCGCTAGCATAACCGAAGTGCGGCCGGGCCCGGGTACGGCCGCACTTGCTAAACTGGAAACCAATTGCATGGACGGATGCAGAACACGGCGCCCGCTGGAGCGAGGGCGCGGCACACCGGGTCAGCCGGCATGCGTCGCCGGCATCGCGGATGCTGGTGGATGTCGCAGCCGTCCGGGGGTCCGGCTGGGGCGCAGGTGGTAGCGTGGCTACCATTTCGAGAAGATCCAGCCGGAATGCGCGGAAAACCGCGAAGGCCGGCATCGGACAGGGGCAAAATCAGTGTGTCAGCGAGAGGACAGACCCGGATTTGATCATGCCTGACCGGTTTGCGGCTCCTTTTGGTACAGCCGCCGTTCTTCCGGTGACGGATTCGGGCTGGACGTCGAACGGCACCACGGACCGGCGAGAATGGACGAAATCCTGCTACTGGTGTTGCTGCTGATCGCCAATGGCAGCCCGATCATCGCGCAGATTATCCTGAGGGACCGCGGCGGGGCCGCGCTCGACCGCGGCCGTCGGCTTGCGGACGGCCGTGCCGTGTTCGGGCCGTCGAAGACACTGCGCGGGGTGCTGGCGGCGTTGCTCGCGACCACGCTGGCCGGCCTGGCGCTCGGCTATCCGTGGCACATCGGCCCGCTGATCGGCGCTTTCGCGATGATCGGCGACCTGTTCTCCAGCTTCATCAAGCGGCGGCTCGGCATGCCATCTGGCAGCATGGCTCTCGGCCTCGACCACGTACCCGAATCATTGCTCCCGCTGCTCGTCTGCAGGCCGCTGCTTGGGCTCTCCTGGGGCCAGACACTCACACTCACGGCCGGATTCATGATCGCCAATCTGCTGTTGTCGCGCCTGATGTTCCGCTTCGGCCTGCGCCAACACCCCTACTGATCGCCGTCCGCGCTCATGCCGGACGTAAGCGGTGCAGCACGACCTCGGGCGGGCAGTTGAGGCGCACCGGAACGATACAGCTGCCGGCCCCCGTCGAGGTGTAGCCCTGCATGCCGCGGTATTCCCATGCGCCGGCCCCCATGAAGCGCGGGCACCGCGAATCCAGCGTGATCGGGATCCCGCCGGGCAGACAGATCTGGCCGCCATGGGTGTGCCCACACAGCATCAGGTCCACACCGGCATGCACTGCCTGGCGGTAGATCTCCGGGGTGTGCGACAACAGGATGCAAAGGGCGTCGGCGTCAGCGCCGCTGGCCGCATCGGCCAGGTTGTCCATCCGGTAGTAATGGGCATCGTCGACACCGGCCAGGTGAATGGTCTGGGCGTCGCGGCGAATCGAGACCATCTCGTTGATCAGCACACGCACCCCCATCGATTCCATACCCGGCAGCATTCGAATGCTGTCGTGATTGCCGAGCACCGCGTAGATCGGTTGCGCAAGCTGGGTGCAGAGCCCCGCCATCTGCTGCAGGGCGGCATCGAAGGGTCCGTACGTGCGGGCGCGGTAATCGCCGGTCAGCACGCAGACATCGTATTCCAATCGCGACACCAGGTCGGCGAGCACGCCCATCGCCGGCGGGTTGAGGTCCGCATGCAGATCGGTGATGTGCAGGATGGTGAAACCGTCGAAGGCCGCGGGCAGGCGTTTCAGACGCACCTCGTTTTCCTGCACGCGTATCTTCAGCGTGTTGCGCCGGCCTATCCAGTAAAGCCCCGACAGGCGTAACAGATACTCGATCAGCGCGTGCCCGGAATACCAGTTTTCAGGGTGAAAGAAGTTCAGCCCCTTACCGAACACCCGGGGTTCCTTCTCATCCTCGATCCCCAGACGCTGGCGCGCGTGGATCCGGCCGAGGCGTTGTTCGAGTCGTTGCAGGGTGTCTTCTTGCATCAATGGCGAGGCCAGTCGCCCGCAGCACGCCCGCTGCGGACTCCACGCCCAGTCTAACCTGCACCCGCTGTCAACGGACACTGGATCCCGGGATCTACGCGCCGTGTACCGAAGCCCGGACGCACGGCCGGGCGACAGGACGCCTCCGGAATGGCTACCATTGGGGCTACTGGAAACAGATCCGGGAGGAACTTCCATGCGCAAGACCGCGATACTCATGGCCACGCTGCTGGTCACCGTTGCCACCGCCAATGCGGCGGAACCCGAGGACTACATCAAGTATCGACAGGCCGTGATGAAGGCCATCGGTGGACATACCGGGGCGGCCAGCCAGATCGTGCGCGGCAAGGTCAGCCCCGAGGGTGCGCTCGCGATGCACTCGAGCGCGCTGGCCGCCTTGAACGAGAACCTAAGCAGCCTGTTTCCCGAGGGTTCGGACTTCGGCGAGACCAAGGCCAAGGAAGAGATCTGGAGCGACTGGGCGAAGTTCGAGCAGGCGGCCGAGGACGCAAAGGGCGCCACGGCCGCGTTTGCCGACGCAGTCGCCGACGGCGACCCGGACAAGATCGGCGCCGCATTCAAGGACGTCGGGGAATCCTGCAAGGGCTGTCACAAGGCGTTCCGCGTGAAGGACGATTGAACGATGTGGCGCGCGCTGGCGGTCGCGTGGCTGTCGGCGGCGGCCGCCGGACACGCGGCGGATGGGGAGTACCTGTTCGGCGCTGCTGGCTGCCTCGCCTGCCACACTGCCGAGGACGGGCCGCCATTGGCCGGCGGGCGTGCGCTGGACACGCCATATGGCGTGTTCTATGCGCCGAACATAACACCGGACGTCGCGACCGGCATCGGCGCATGGACCAGGGCGCAGTTCGTCAACGCACTGAAACACGGCACGGCGCCGGACGGCAGCGCATACTTTCCGACCTTCCCCTACACCTCGTACCGCCGGATGAGCGACGCGGACGCCGGCCTGATCTTCGATTACCTGCAGACGGTCGCGCCGCAGCATCGGCCGAACCGGGAGCACGAGCTGCCCTGGTGGCTCGCGCGCTGGATGATCAAGCTTTGGCAGTGGTGGGTCCTGGACGACCCCGAGCCCGCGCCGCCGAGCGTGCGCGACGATCCGCTGCTCAACCGCGGTCGCTACCTGGTCGACGCCCTGGGGCATTGCGGCGAGTGCCATACACCGCGCGACTGGCTCGGCGTCTCGATCCGCTCACGCTACCTGGCGGGCGCTCGGGACGGACCGGAAGGCGACAAGGTCCCGAACATCACCCCGGACCGCGACGACGGCATCGGCCGATGGGATGCCGAGGACCTCGCCTGGTTCCTCGAATCGGGCGAACTGCCGGACGGCGACTACACCGGCGGGCTGATGACCGAGGTGGTGGATAACGCAACCGCGAAGCTCACGGCTGCAGACCGCGACGCGATGGTCGCCTACCTCCGATCGCTGAGCCCGCTGCCCGGGCCTTGACTCACCGGCGGCTGCGGCGCAATGAGCGCTCGGTCCACAGTTCCGGGTCCAGGTCAGCGGTCCAGCGCACCGCACCGGGCGCCACGAAGGCCATGCCCTCCTGGCCAGTGGCCTCGGTCAGCGCATACCAATAGACCCAGTACTGCGCGCGTGGATCCTCGAGTCGCATCGGCCGCCATGACTTGTCGATGCGCTTTATCACCTTGCCCCCGCGGTAGTAGACGGAGCGGTAGTCGGCGAAGGTCTCGGCATCCACCCAGACCAGGCGCTCGTCGTAGCCCAGCTCGGGACCTACGGGTCGGCTGCGCAGTCGATAGACCGGTCGTCCGCGCACCTGGCAGTCGGCCGCGGGCAGCGCGTCCAGATGGCGTCCTCGCTGACCTTCGGCGAGCCGCACCACACCCAGGCAGTCGTCAAAGATCTCACGCCCGAGCAGTTCGTGCGTCTCGTCCGCCGGTCGGCGGGTGTAGATATCGCCGTAGCTGAGATTCGAACCACCCCAACTCTCCGAGGGATCCGGCTCGCTGAAACGCCGCACCTTGCGCAGCGAAGGCAGCCAGATCGCATACGACCGGCCCTGCTGCCGGTCCCTGTAGTCGGTCACCAGGATGCCGGTTCCGCGCAGCTTGCCGCTGCGAAACATCACCAGATCGCGCGCGGCCACCGGGTCTTCCGACGGGTAGTCATTGCGGCGCCAGCGTTCGAAGGTGTTGACCAGCGTGGGGCCGTCAGGCGCGCGGCCGAGCACGACGACGCGGCGCGCGCGATCGCCGTAGCCGACGTTGCGCACCGCAGCGAAGCGGTTCACGAAATCCACCTGGCGTGCGATGTCCTCGCCGCGAGGCGGCGGCGCCGCGTTCGACACGGCGCTGGCCAGCAGACCGGCCAGTAACAGGCAGCGGTTGATCGCTCGCATACACCAACCTTGTCCGTGTTCGCCCCATTCCGCAAGTCCGCGGCCAGGCCGCACCCGTTTGCGGCGCCGGGCGATGGATCGCGCCGGGGCCGCTTGAGCCCGACCCGGGGTCTGCCTAAACTGGCGCAAAGCCCACGGCAATCCCCGATGACCCAAGACAGCTGGCTGATCTCCGCAACCTTTGCGGTCTATGTCCTTTTCATGCTGTACCTCGGCTGGCGGGCGCATCGGCGCTTGCACGACTTCAGGGACTACCTGCTCGCCGGTCGCGGTCTCGGCCCGTGGGTCGCGGCACTCTCGGCGGGTGCCTCGGACATGAGCGGCTGGCTGCTGTTGGGTCTGCCCGGGTATGCCTACCTATCCGGTCTCGAGGCAGGGTGGCTGGTGCTCGGCCTGGCCGTCGGCAGCTACGCGAACTGGCGATTGGTCGCGCCGCGACTACGCCCCGCGACCGAGCAGGCGG
>CBDTXT010000028.1:0-13706 GCA_965364465.1 uncultured Chromatiaceae bacterium | reverse complement strand
GCTCTGGTATGGCTAGCCGTGGCGCCGCTTCCCGCAGGGCCGACGGGCCAGGATCGCTGCCTGTCCCGGTCGCGGTGCATGCGTTAGACTTCACCGACCAGTCCGCCGGTCATGATCAGCCCGATGTCCTATCAGGTCCTTGCGCGCAAGTGGCGCCCCCGCAATTTCGCCGAGATGGTCGGCCAGGAGCACGTGGTTCGTGCGCTGAGTAACGCGCTGGACAACGACCGCCTGCACCATGCCTACCTGTTCACTGGCACCCGCGGGGTCGGCAAGACCACGCTGGCACGTATCCTTTCGAAGTCGCTGAACTGCGAGGCCGGGGTTGGTGCCACGCCCTGCGGTGAATGCAGCGTCTGTCGTGAGATCGACGAAGGGTGCTTCGTGGATCTGCTGGAGGTGGATGCGGCCTCCAAGACCGGCGTGGACGACACGCGGGAGCTGCTCGAGAACGTCCCTTACGCCCCGGTGCGTGGCCGCTACAAGGTGTACCTGATCCACGAGGTCCACATGTTCTCCGGCCACAGCTTCAACGCGCTGTTGAAGACCCTGGAAGAACCGCCGCCGCACGTGAAGTTTCTGCTCGCCACCACCGATCCGCAGAAGGTGCCGGTGACGGTGCTGTCGCGCTGCCTGCAGTTCAACCTGAAGCGGCTGCCGGTCGAGCAGATCGAGGGACAGTTGCAGCATATACTCGACGCAGAGGGGCTGGACCACGAACCCGCGGCGCTGACCTTGCTGGCACGTGCCGCCGACGGCAGCATGCGGGACGGACTCAGCCTGCTCGATCAGGCCATCGCTTTCGGCGGTGGCCGCGTCAACGCGGCCGAGGTGCGGTCGATGCTCGGCGTGGTCGCGACCGAGCGCTTGCCCGAGATGATCGCCGCCGCGCAGCGTGGCGATGCCCCGGCGGCGATGCAGGAAATTGCCGGAATGGCCGAACATGCCCCGGATTTCGGCAGCCTGCTGCGCGAGCTGGTGACCCTGTTGCATCGGCTGGCGCTGTTGCAGCAGGTGCCGGAGGCGGCACAGGACGCCTGGGGTGACCTGGAACGCCTGCAGGCGCTGGCGTGCGAGATCCCGGCCGAGGAGGTGCAGCTGTTTTACCAGATCGCACTGCTCGGGCAGCGCGATCTTCCGCTCGCCCCGGACGAGCGCAGCGGCTTTGAGATGGTATTGTTGCGTATGCTCGCGTTCCGTCCCGACCCCGCGGGGGAGACGACCCGACCGCCGGAACGCGAGCCGGCCGATGGCGAGCTGCGTGGCCGTCCGCCGTCGGTAGTGCCTTCACCCGGGGCAGATGCCGCGCCGCGCGAGCGCAGCGCAGGGTCGACCGCGGTGGAGCCACAGGCGCCGGGCGCCGCGCGGTCCATGCAGGATCCCGGCGTCGCGGAAGGCCCCGCGGATTGGCATGGCTTCGTGAGTCGCCTCGGCCTGAAGGGCATGGCCGCCCAGTTGGCCGACAATTGCGTCTTCGTATCCTGGGACGACGGGTCCTTGTCGCTGTGCCTGGATCCGGCCTGCAGTGGCCTGTTGGGCAGTCTTGCGGAGCGGCGCCTGCAGGACGCGGTCAGTGCTAAGCTCGGGCGGCCGGTCAGGCTGGAACTCACGGTCGCCAGGGCGGAGGCCGAGACGCCGGCACGGCGCGAGGCGCGCGAGCGGGAGGTACGCCAGGCGGCCATCGAGGATGACATCTCCCGGGATCCGCTGGTGACGGCGATGCAGGAAAACTTCGGCGCGGAGATCGTCCCCGATTCGATCCGCGGAACAGAGTAAATCAGTCGAGAGGTTTCACTTATGAAGGGGCCCATGGGCAACCTGATGCGTCAGGCGCAGAAGATGCAGGAAGACCTGCAGAAGGCTCAAGAGGAGTTGGCCAGTGCCGAGTTGGTCGGAGAATCCGGCGGCGGGCTGGTCAAGGTCACGATGAACGGGCGGCATGAGGTCCGTCGGGTAGAGATCGACGAGAGCCTGATGGGCGATGACAGGGAAATGCTGGAAGACCTGGTCGCGGCGGCCTGCAACGACGCCGCGCACCGGATCGACGCGCACAGCAAGGAACGCATGGCCAACGTGACGGCGGGTCTGAATCTCCCGCCGGGCATGAAACTGCCGTTCTGACCGCGGCCCGGTCGGCCTGTCCGCGATGTCCGAACAGCCGCTGCTGTCTCAGCTGATCGAGGGCCTGCGATGCCTGCCCGGTGTCGGACCGAAGTCGGCGCAGCGCATGGCCTTCCATATCCTGCAGCGCGACCGGGCGGGCGGCGCGCGCCTTGCGGCGGTCCTGGCCGAGGCGGTTCGCTCGATCGGGCACTGTCGCCTGTGCCGTACGCTGACCGAGGACGAGGTGTGCGTGCTGTGCCGCGACCCAACGCGTGACGACAGCCAGCTGTGCGTCGTCGAGAATCCGTCTGACGTGATCGCGCTGGAGCAGGCGACCGGGTTCCGCGGCCGCTACTTCGTGCTCGGCGGGCGGCTGTCGCCGCTGGACGGCATCGGCCCCGAGGAACTCGGAATCGCGCAGTTGAAACAGCGCCTGGAGGCACTGAGACCGGCCGAATTGATTCTGGCGACCACGACCACGATCGAAGGTGAGACCACGGCCCATTATGTGAGCGAGCTGGCTGCCGCCTATGCGATCCCGAGCTCGCGTATTGCGCACGGTGTGCCGCTGGGCGGTGAACTCGAGTATGTCGACGGCGGCACGCTCGCGCACGCGTTTGCCGGTCGGCGGCGGCTGGCCGGCGACTGAGTGTCTTGCCGGGCACTGTCCGGCGCCATGCCTCTGGGGGGTGACGACCAATGGACGATTGTATTTTCTGCAAGATTGCGGCCGGGGAGATACCGGCCGACAAGGTCTACGAGAACGACCAGGTGGTCGCGTTTCGCGACCTCAATCCCCAGGCCCCGACCCATGTCCTGGTGATACCGCGTCGCCACATCGCAACCCTGAACGATCTGCAGCCGGTGGACGAGGGTGTCATCGGGCGGCTGTTTGCCGCGGTGCGGGATGTCGCGTCGGCCGAGGGCTTGGCCGAGTCCGGGTACCGTACCGTGATCAACTGCAACGAGGCCGGCGGTCAGACCGTGTTCCATATCCATCTGCATCTGCTCGGCGGTCGGACGATGCATTGGCCGCCCGGTTGAGCGATCGGCGTTCAGGCACTAGAATCAAGAGCTTGAAGACCATCGCTGGTCTCCATGACTGCGTCCGGACCCGGGGTCGGGTCGCGAGGCGGTCGCGGTGACCTTCGACAGTCTGCTGCTCTGCCGCTCAGGTGCCGAAGGTCAGACTTGAAGATCACGCCCGCATTGCCAGCCCCGTATCGGCCGCCTGCTGCGCAGGAACGGCCCGCGGTGTCTGCGCCGCACCCGACCGACCCGGTGCGCGATGCGACCCAGCGCTCCGACGGCAGCCATCCGGCCGGTCACCAGCCGCTGGCCGCGCGCGGCGACTCAAAGTTGGCATTCCGCGAGGCGGTCAACCCGCCGCGACACATCGATCGCGCGCTGGCCTCCTATACCTGGGTGGCCGAAGACAGTGAACGCAGCGCACTGCGCGACTTGCTCGGTTTCGACGCCTTCGCGTGAACGCCCCTCAGGCGGCGTCGCTGGCCGGTCAGCTGGGGATAAGGCATGCAACCCCCCACCCAAATGGTCCATACTAATCCCCCTACGCCCACTTCAATTCTTGCATCGAACCGACCGGGGGCCACCTAATCATGTTGTCTGAACAAACCGAGGGCAGCGTCGAGCCCGTCGTTGCCGAAACCCCGTCCGTGGACCTCAGCGACCCTTCGCTGTACCTGAACCGCGAACTCACCTGGCTCGCGTTCAATCGGCGGGTGCTGCACGAGGCAGGTGATTCGCGGAACCCGTTGCTTGAGAGGCTCAAGTTCCTAGCGATCGTCAGCTCCAATCTCGACGAGTTCTTCATGAAGCGCATTGGCGGCCTGAAACAGCAGTTGGGTGCCGGCATGTCGAAGAAGACCGTGGACGGGCGCACGCCCAAGGAGCAGATCACCGAGTGTTACGCGCTGGTTCGCGCACAGGAGGAGGAGCAGCGGCAGATCTTCAGCGATCTGCGCACTGCGCTGGTCGACCACGGGATCGAGATCGTCTCTTACGACGGCCTCGGCAGGGACGATGTCGATTTTCTGCGCGCCCACTTCCACGACAATATCTTTCCGCTGATCACGCCGCAGGCGATCGATCCTGCGCACCCGTTCCCGTTCATTTCCAACCTGTCGCTGAATCTGCTGGTCCATGTGCGTTTTCCCGACCAGGAAGGGCGCACCTCGCTGGCGCGCATCAAAGTGCCGACCGGCGAGAACCTGCCACGTTTCATTCAGCTGCCCGGGCGCAACCACTTCGTGCCGATCGAAGAGGTCTTGAGAAACAACATGGACATGCTGGTGCCGGAGATGGACATCGAGAGCGTGTACATGTTCCGGGTGACGCGAAACGCCAACACCGAGCGCAACGAAGAGCACGCCGACGACCTGTTGTCGATGATCGAGTCCGAGCTGCGCGACCGCCGTTTCGCACCGATTGTCCGCCTGCAGATTCAGGGTGACATGGACGAGACCAGCCGCGGCATGCTCGCTGCGGAGCTGGGCCTGGACGAGCACGAAGACGTGTTCAACGCAGGGGGGCACATGCTCGCCATGCGCGACTTGTTTCAACTGGTCGCTTTGGATGAGCCTGAGCTGCACGATGAACTCTTCCAACCGGTAGACCATCCGGAGCTCGCGCAGGGCAACAACATCTTCCATCTGATTCGTGATCGTGGACCGTTTCTTCTCGAGCATCCCTACGAATCGTTTGGATCGTCGGTCGAACGGTTCCTGAAAGAGGCCGCATACGATCCGAAGGTGCGCGCGGTTAAGATGACGCTGTACCGCACGTCGAGTGACACCAAGGTCATCGACCATCTCGTGCGTGCGGCGCGCAACGGCAAACAGGTCGCGGTGGTGGTGGAGCTCAAGGCGCGCTTCGATGAGGCGGCGAACATCCGCTGGGCGGCGCGCATGGAGGAGGCCGGTATCCATGTCACCTATGGCGTGATCGGCCTGAAGACCCATTCGAAGATCGTGCTCGTCGTGCGCAATGACTACAATGGCTTGAAACGCTACCTGCATATCGGCACCGGCAACTACCATGCCGGCACGGCGCGGCTCTACTCAGACCTGGGTCTGCTGACCAACGACCACGATCTGGGTCGCGACGCCACCGAGCTGTTCAATTACCTGACCACTGGCTACACGCCGGAACGCTACTATCGCAAGCTGCTGCCGGCCCCCAAGGTGCTCAAGATCGCGCTGCTGGCCCGCATCGAGCGCGAGCGCAACCTGCACAGCCCGGAGACCCCCGGCCTGATTCAGTTCAAGATGAACGCACTCGAAGATGCCGACGTGACGCGTGCGCTGTACGAGGCGAGTCTCGACGGGGTGCGCGTGGACCTGATCGTACGTGACACCTGCCGCTTCCGTCCGGGCATACCGGGCCTTTCCGAAACGGCACGGGTAATCAGCATCGTTGGCCGGTTCCTCGAGCACACCCGTATCTATTATTTCCAGAACGGTGGCGACGAGGAATACTTCATCGGTTCGGCCGACTGCATGAAGCGCAACCTGGAGTCACGCGTCGAGGTGGTGACCCCGGTCGTCGGCGAGAACCTGCGTTCGGAACTGCGTTTCATGCTCGACAGCCAGCTGGGCGACTACCGCAACGGTTGGGAGATGCAGTCTGACGGCAGCTACCAGAGGCGAATGCCCCGCAGCCCCGAAGAGGAGCAGGGGTCGCAGCAGAAACTGATGGAGCGGGCCCGGCAGCGCGTCAAACAGGTCGCGCGTTATCAAAAAGGCAAGGCCCGTCGGCCGGTTGCCGGGCGTAACCTGCGCTAGCCGATGGTCGGTGCTTCGGGATGGCCGCGCCGCAGCCGGCGACGGCACAGGCGCCGAAACGCAGATTTCAGGGGATTGCATGACAGCACAAACACATCAGGATCCGGATGGGTCGGCACGCCGCGGTGGTTTGCGCGCCGGACATGTCGTGTGGATCGTGATGGCCACGATTCTGGCAACCGCCGCGCTGCCCTCCTGGCTTGTGCATACCTCCATCTATGCCAGTGACTTCGAGCCGGTCGAGCTGAGCCCCAGTGAGCAGCAGACGCTGGACGCGAAACTGCGAACCCTGGGTTATGACCCGGAACCGGCCGAGCCGCCCGTTCAGGCCGGTGCAGCGAACGCGCAAACCGACCAGGAATGGCTGCGGCCGGAACGCTACAGCGAAGTCGGTGCAAAACGCGAGGTCAGCTTCAGCGAACGAGAACTCAACGCCTTGCTCGCGAACAATCCGGACGTGGCACGACGGCTGTCGGTCGATCTCGCCGACGACCTGGTCAGTGCCCGGCTGTTGGTACCCGTCGACCCCGATTTCCCGATCATGGGGGGTAAGACGCTGCGGGTGTCGGCCGGCGTCGAGCTGGCGTTCCGCGATGCCAGGCCGGTGGTCGCCCTGCAGGGTGTCAGCATCATGGGTGTCCCGCTGCCCAGTGCCTGGCTGGGAGGACTGAAAAACATCGACCTGATTCGTGAGTACGGAGGTCAGGACGGATTCTGGAAGGGGTTTGCCGACGGGGTGGATGACATCCGGGTAGAAGAGGGCAGTCTCAAGATCGAACTCCGGGAATAGCGAAAGGAATTTCTAGGTCGCGGCCGGTCGGTCGGCCCTTGTGCAACAGAAGCCGGAGGATGCTGTGATGGATTCGGACGAATTAGCCCGCACCGCGACGACGCGGTGGATCGGGATGGCCGCGCTCGCGGTGCCCGCGCTGATCCTGGTCGTATTGGGTATCTGGGCCCTCGGAGGTGCCATCTACTATGCCTGGGGCCTGTTCAGGAACCCGGACAGCATCGCCTATTTCGCGCAATACTTCCTCGAGACAACAAAGATCGCGACCCTGCTGCCCGCGGCGGGCGACGGCGTCGCGCATTATCTGGCCTGGATAACGGTTATCCTGTTGCTGTTGCTGCTCGGCAAACTGGGGGCCTGGGCCGTCGGGGCCGGTGCCCAACTGCTGGCACCGAGGGGCCGCTGATCCCCCACCGCATACGGGGTCGGGCCCGGGTTCGATCCAGATGTGTGTGAGCAGGGTGCTTTGCCCTGAAGCAGGCGTCACGATCCGCTTTGCCGGCGCGCGCTACAGCCGGCGGATCCTGGCGGGTCCGTCGCCGGTTCGGGCAGGCCGCCCCGCTTGCGGGTGTTTTCAGTTCGGGGTCATACCGGCTCCGGATATCGTTCGATACGGGGGATTCGCATGGCCATTCGGGTCGCCATTGATCACAAGACCACCTATCGTTTCGATCGGCCGGTAGCGCTGTCGCCGCACCTGATCCGTCTGCGGCCGGCCCCCCACGCGCGGACCCCGATCCACGAATACCGGCTGGATATCGGGCCGGCCGGACACAGGCTCTACTGGCAGCAGGATCCTTTCGGCAATTTCGTTGCGCGCGCGGTCTTTCCCGAGCCGGTGCAGGCACTGGACGTGCAGGTTCGACTGGTGGCCGACATGACGGTCATCAATCCCTTCGACTTCTTCGTCGAGCAATATGCCGAAAACTATCCGTTCCACTACGATGCGCTGCTGCGTTACGAGCTCGAACCCTATTTCGAGCTGAACGAAAGCGGGCCGCAATTGATGCGCTGGGTCGCCGGTGTCGACCGCCGCGAGCGGCGCATCGTCGATTTCCTGGTGCATCTGAATCAGCAGCTGCAGGAGGCGATCGATTACACCATCCGGCTCGATCCCGGTATCCAGACCTGCGAGGAGACGTTCGAGAAGGCCTTGGGTTCGTGCCGCGACACCGGCTGGCTGCTGGTGCAGATCCTACGTCACCTGGGCCTCGCGGCGCGTTTCGTGTCCGGCTACCTGGTGCAGCTCACGGCCGACGTGAAGGCCCTGGACGGGCCGTCAGGCCCGGAGCAGGACTTCACCGATCTGCATGCCTGGGCAGAGGTCTACATCCCCGGCGCAGGCTGGATCGGGCTGGATCCTACCTCGGGTCTGTTTGCCGGCGAGGGGCACATCCCGCTTGCGTGCACCCCGGACCCGGTGAGTGCGGCCGCGGTCACCGGTTACAGCGATCCCTGCGAGGTGGCATTCGACTATACGAACCAGGTCACGCGCGTGCACGAGGACCCGCGCGTCACAAAGCCATACACCGAGCAGCAGTGGGCGGCGATCCGTGCGCTCGGACGGTCGGTGGACCAGGAGCTCGGCTCGCTGGACATCCGTCTGACCATGGGCGGCGAGCCGACCTTTGTGTCGATCGACGATATGGAGGGTGCCGAATGGAACACCGAGGCCCTGGGGCTCAAGAAGCGCGAACTGGCCGGCGCGTTGTTGCGGCGTCTCGGCGATGCGTTCGCACCGGGCCGTCTGCTGCTCCATGGTCAAGGCAAATGGTACCCGGGCGAACCGTTACCGCGCTGGGCGCTGGGTTGCTTCTGGCGTGCCGACGGCATGCCGCTGTGGCGTGACGGCAGCCTGCTCGTCGACGAGTCGCGACGCGATGCGGTGCCGGCGGACCGGGTGCAGCAGTTCGGTCAGCGGCTGGCCGCGCGTCTCGGTTGCGACGCCGGCGATCTGACCGCGGCCTATGAGGACTGGCTGCACTATCTCTGGCGCGAGGCGGTGCAGCCGGCTGAAATGGACCGGGTCGCGATCCCCTGGGCGCCCCAGTTCCGCGATGACCTGAGCCTGGCGCTTGCACATGGCCTCGACCGTCCGGTTGGGTATGTGTTGCTGCTGTGCTGGGAAAAGACACAGGCGGCTTGGACAAGCCGCGCATGGCCGCTGGCCGGGGACAGGCTGAAGCTGGGGCCCGGCGGTTCCCCGCTCGGCCTGCGTCTCCAGATCGGGGAGCTGTTATCGGGGCCGGACCGCGCGGACCGGACCGCGATGCCGCACACCGCGCTCTGCCTGCAGCGGCGCGAAGGGCGCCTGTGCGTCTTCATGCCTCCCTGCGAGGAGCTCGAGCACTATGCCGCACTGCTCGGCGCGGTGGAGGCGACCGCGGCTGAACTCGGTCAGCCGGTATTGATCGAGGGTTACGACCCACCGGCCAGCCCGCTGCTCAGGAGCTTCAAGGTGACGCCGGACCCCGGCGTGATCGAGGTCAACATCCACCCCGCGGCGAGCTGGGACGAGCTCGAGCAGAACACGGTCACGCTCTACGAGGCGGCGCGCCAGACCCGGCTCGGCACCGAGAAGTTCATGCTCGACGGCCGTCACACGGGTACCGGGGGGGGCAACCACGTCACGCTCGGCGGGCCGACAGCCGCCGACAGCCCGTTCCTGCGCCGGCCGGACCTGCTGCGTTCGCTGCTGACCTACTGGCAGCACCATCCGGCACTGTCGTACCTTTTCTCCGGCCTGTTCATCGGCTTCACGTCGCAGGCGCCGCGCGCCGACGAGCGCGGCTCGACGCTGCTCGGCGAGTTCGGGCGCGCGCTGCGGGAGGTCGACCAGGTTGTCGAACCGCGCATGGTCGACCGCGCATTGCGCAACTTCCTTGCCGACGTCACCGGCAATACCCATCGCGCCGAATTCTGCATCGACAAGCTGGCCGCGGCCGACAGCGGGGCGGGTAGTCAGGGGCTGCTCGAATTCCGCGCGTTCGAGATGCCGCCGCACGCGCGGATGAGCCTAGCCCAGATGTTGCTGCTGCGCGCGTTGGTGGCGCGCTTCTGGCGTGAACCCTACCGCTACCCGCTGGTGCGCTGGGGCACCGCGCTGAACGACCGCTACATGCTGCCGCATTTCGTCTGGCGCGACTTCGCTTCGGTCATCGAGGATCTGAACGCGGCGGGCTATGCCTTCGACCTGGACTGGTATGCGGCTTTTCTCGAGTTCCGGTTCCCGGTATACGGGCGCGTCGAGTATGCCGGCCTCGAAATAGAGTTGCGCATGGCACTCGAGCCCTGGCAGGTGCTCGAGGAGGCGACGTCGACACAGCGCCAGGCACGGGTGGTCGATTCGGCCGTGGAACGACTGCAGGTGATCTGCCGTAATCTGGATCCGGCGCGCCATCTGATCACCTGTAACGGGCGACGCCTGCCGCTGCAATCGACCGGGGTGGCCGGCGAGTATGTCGCGGGCGTGCGCTACAGGGCCTGGGATTCGGCCTATGGCATGCATACCCGGGTCGAGGTCCACGCGCCGCTGGTGTTCGACGTGATTGAGCGCGGTCTGGGACACAGCATCGGTGGCTGTGTGTACCATGTAGCCCACCCGGGCGGACGTGCCTACGACACGTTCCCGGTCAACGCCTACGAGGCCGAGGCGAGACGCATCACCCGCTTCTGGTCCTGGGGCCACACGCCCGGTGACACGCCTCCGGCCGCATCGCTGCGCGAAGCGTCCGGTCAGGGCCGGTCTGCAGCAACACAGGACACGCGGCGTGAACCGCCCGAGGAACGCCTGAACCCCGCCTACCCCTGCACCCTGGATTTGCGCCGGAGGGTCCCGACATGACCGTGAGAATCGCACTGCGGCATCGGATCGAACAGCGTTACACCCGTCCGGTCCGGCTTTCCACGCACTGGTTGCGACTGCGGCCGGCGCCCGGCGCAGCGGACCGGGTCAGTGCCTATTCGCTCAAAATCGATGCCGGGCCGCACTTCATCAACTGGGTGCGCGACCCGTTCGAGAACAACCTGGCACGGCTGGACCTGCCGGAGCCGGTACCCCGACTCGGACTGGACCTGGAGCTGATCGCAGAACTCGAGGCGATCAACCCGTTCGATTTCCTGGTCGAGCCCGTCGCTGCGAACTATCCGTTCGAGTACGACCCGCAGTTGCACAAGGAGCTGGGACCCTATCTGGGCATGCCGCGCGGGGGGCCGCGTCTGGGTGCCTTCCTCGCGTCGCTCGACCGGCAGCCGGCCTACATCGTCGCGTTCCTTACGCGGTTGAACCAGCAGATCCACGAATCGGTCGCCGGGTTGCCTCCGGGCGCACCTGGTCCCGTGGACCCCGAGGCGGTCCTGGCACGCGGCGCAGGGACGCCCTGGGAACTCGCCTGGCTCGGCACGCTGGCGCTACGCTCCCTCGGGCTGGCGGCACGTTTCGTGTCTGGTTACCGGGTCAGCCTGGGTCCCGGGCCGCATGCCGCGCTTCACGCCTGGAGCGATGTCTACCTGCCCGGGGCGGGCTGGATCGGCCTTGACCCGGCCGGTGGCCTGTTCGTCGATGAGGGCTATTTGCCGCTCGCAGCCGCGCCCGACCCGCTGCGTGCGCTGCCGGTGGTGGGCTACCGCGAGGCCTGCGACGAGGCGATCGACGAGCATTTCGACGTCCGCGTGCTGGTCGCCGATCCGCCCCAGTGGCCGCTCGACGCGGCGCAGTGGCGCGATCTGCAGGCGCTTGGGCAGCGGATCGACACGGACCTCGCGGATGCCGACCTGCCATTGACCGTGGCGCCCTCGCTAGCGTTCGTCTCAGCCGAGGCCCCCGGGCTCGACGAATGGAACACCAAGGCGCTCGGGTCGGACAAGCGACGCGTGGCCGAGCGGCTGCTGCTCGTATTGCGCGACCAGCTCGCGCCGGGTGGCGTGCTGCAGGCCGGACAGGGCGAGCTGTTCGGCGGAGAGTCGGTGCCTCGCTGGCGCCTCGGGTGCTGGGCGCGCACCGACGCTGTCCCGGTCTGCCGCGACGCGGACCGTATCGGCTGGGGCCAGGCGACCGACGGCCTGTCGGCGGCGGATGCCGAGCGGTTCGGCCGCCACCTGGCGCAGGCCCTGGGGCTGGCCCCCGACGGCTTGCTGCCGGCCTTCGAAGACGGGTTGTACCGGTGCTGGCAGGGGCAGGCGGAGACCGACCCCGCAGCGCCTTTCGGTGCATTGGACGATCCGGAGCAGCGCCGCAGGCTCGCCGAGCGCCTGTCGCAGGATGCATCTGTGCTGCGCGGCTATGCATTGCCGTTGCGCTGGGATGCGGTTGCGGGTGGCTGGCGCAGCGGGGTCTGGCGCATGCGGCGTGGCGCGGTCTATCTGATGCCCGGTGATTCGCCAATGGGATACCGACTGCCGCTCGAGAGTCTGCCGCTGGCGACCCGTGCCCGGATTGACCCCGAACGTTGCCAGTTCGAGGCGCTGCCGCCGCTCGCCGGTGTGCACGCGGACGTCGGCGAACGGGCCGGTCGGCTGCGCCCCGGCCCACGGCAGGCGGACGATGATGCACAGGACCCCGCGACCACGCCGCACACCGCGGTCTGCATCGAAGTGCGCGACGGCCGCCTGCATTGCTTCCTCCCGCCGTTGACCCATCTGGAACACTACCTGGACCTGGTGGCGGCGATCGAGGTGACCGCCGAGGCACTCGATCTACGGCCCCTGCTCGAGGGTTACGAACCGCCGGAGGACCATCGCCTGTTGCGCCTGATGCTGGAGCCGGACGCCGGCGTGTTGCGCGTGCGTCTGCCGGCCGCCGGCAGCAGCGGTGCACTCGATGACATGCTGCGGACCGTGTTTCAGGCCGCGGACCGATGCGGTCTGCGCGGCGAGCGGGTCACCCCCGACGGCGGCCGCTTTGCACCCGGTGTCGGCGCGCCGCTGGTACTGGGCGGACCAAGTCCGGCACGCAGCCCTTTCCTGCGTCGCCCGGCGATCCTGCGCTCGCTGATCGCATGCTGGCAGCGTCATCCCAGCCTTTCCTATCTGTTCGCGGGCCGCGGGATCGGTGCCTCGGGCAACGCACCGCGGGTCGACGAGGGCCGCGACGAGGCCCTTTACGAGCTGGCCATTGCACTCGAACGGCTGCCGTCGGGAGAGACCGCTGAGCCCTGGCTCGTGGATCGGGAGTTGCGCCACCTGCTGACCGATCCGGCGGGCGACATGCGGCGCGCTGAGATCCGGGTCGACGAGCTGTACGACCCGGTGCGGCCCAGCCGACGCCTCGGGCGGGTCACGCTCGGCGCATTCGAAATGGCGCCCGCCGCCGAGCTGGCCAGCCTTCAGGCCCTGTTGCTGCGGGGCCTGGTGGCACGCTTCGCACGGTCCGGCGAGACCGCTGTGCTGCGCGAGTGGGGCGAACGGCTGTACGACGAGTTTCTGCTACCCCGTCTGTTGTGGCGCGATTTTCTCGTGTTGCTCGGGGAACTCGAGTCCGCCGGCTACCGCTTCCAGGCCGAGTGGTTCGCACCGCTGATCGAGCGCCGCTTCCCTCGGCTCGGCCGGCTGCGGCTGGGCGACGTGGTACTGGAGCTGCGCCAGGCACTGGAGCCCTGGCCGGTGCTTGCCGAAGAGGTGACTGCAGCCGGTGTCGCACGCTTCCTCGACTCGGCCCGGGACCGGGTGCAGCTGACTGCGGGCGGCCTGACGCCGGGCCGCCACGCGATCGTGTGCAACGGCCGCCGCGTGCCGCTGCAGAGTACCGGCGTCGTCGGTGAGTATGTTGCCGGGGTGCGGTTCAAGGCGACGGATCCCCCGGCTACGCTGCACCCGCTGGCGCCGACCGTCGACGCGCTGGAGTTTGACCTGGTCGACACCTGGAGCGGGCGCTCTGTGGCCGGCGGGCGCTATCACGTATCGCACCCCGGTGGGCGCAACTACGACACCTTCCCCGTCAACGCGTACGAAGCCGAAGGGCGCCGACTCGCGCGTTTCTCCTCTCAGGGCCACACTCCGGGAAAGATCGATCT
>CBDTXT010000027.1:0-13881 GCA_965364465.1 uncultured Chromatiaceae bacterium | reverse complement strand
AAGTCCGGTGGTAACCAATCCACGTATATCAGCATGATCCACCGTCGCAATCTGCCAGGTAGGTCCTGAGCCAAGGTGCCTGATTGAAGACATGAGATGAACCAATCACTTGACAGGTCAAAACATATCAGCCCTCATCCACCACCGGACCCAATGCGGCGGACCGACTGCCCCGGCCACCGCCGTTGCTCTGTCGAGCCGTCCGAGTTGGCAGCAGAACACGTCGATGACGTGATTTTTTAACGCCCGCCCGCTTGCTTCTGTCCTAATCTGAAGCTAAGGACCACAAAGACAGCACTTCGACGGAGACAGCCTATGTTTTGTCCCGAGTGTGGCAGTGAAAATCCGGATGATGCGAGCTTTTGCGGGGCCTGCGGAGAGAAGTTCGGCGGCGTGAATGAACGCGTCGAGCAGGAACCGCAGCCGGTCACGCGTTTCGTCGATCTGCGCGAAACCCAGGCGCCAGTACCATCAGGGCTCAAGTATGGCGTGCTGGCTGCAAGCCTTTTCATCCCGCTGATCGGGGTCGTCATGGGCCTGTACTATGTGATAAAGGGCGAGAGCGAAGAAAAAAAGGGTACCGGCCGATTGTGGCTTTACGTCGGTGTCGGCCTGGCGTTCCTCTATATGTTGCTCGGCAGCGGAGGGTACTGAGATGTCCGGCGACTCCGGCTACGTGTCGATCGAGCGGGAGCGGTCGATCTCGAACGCGCTGCGGGGCTTCACGGTCGTGATCGACGACCAGCCGGTCGACAAGATCAGATCGGGGGAGACCAAGCGGTACGCCTTGCCCGGCGGCCACCATGCGGTGCGTATCACGATCGATTTTTACAAGAGCAAGCCGCTCGGCTTCGATCTGCAGCCGGGCCAGACCCTGCATCTGGTCTGCGGCGACCATGCGCCCAGGACCTTGAGCGAGTCCCTCTCCTGGCGCGGCATGGGTCAATCGATCAAGGCGATGGCCTCGCCCGGAGACTATCTGTACATTGAGCGAACCGTCGCGGAGCCGATGCAAGTGGCGGCCACCGAGCCGGATCGAACAGCGGGACGCGAGATTGACCGAAGGCCCGCCGGGCCGGCCAGGCGGGTCCGCAGGACCCTGTTCCTGTCCTATCGGCGGGAGGACAGCCGAACCATCACGGGCCGGATCCGCGATCGGCTGACCGGCCATTTCGGCAACGGGGCGGTCTTCCGCGATGTGGACTCGATACCGGCCGGCATGGATTTTCGCGAAAAGATCCGTGAGACGATCGACGAGGCAGACGTGCTGGTCGCGATCATCGGGCCGCGATGGCTCGACGTGCGCGACCCGCAGGGTGAGCGTCGCCTCGACCAGGCGGAAGATTTCGTGCGCCTGGAGATCGAATCGGCCATGGCCCGGCCGATCCCGGTGATGCCGGTACTGGTGGACAACGCCAGCATGCCGCGAGCGGACCAGCTGCCCGAGAGCATCGCCCAGTTCGCCTATCGCAATGCGCTGCCCATTCCGCAGGAGCCCTACTTCGACGCAGGCATGAGCCGGCTGATCGAGCAGATCGAACGCCTCGACGGCGATCCGGCCACCGCCGATCCGCGGTTCTGCGTCGCTTGCGGCAAACCGCTCGCCGTGGGCCAGCGATTCTGCACGGCTTGCGGCCGCCCGGCCGCGCGGGCCTGATCCGGATCAGTCGGTTCCGACGTCCGGTTCCAGGTCGAGCGACACGGAATTGATGCAGTAACGCAGTCCGGTAGGCTTTGGCCCATCGGGGAACACATGCCCGAGATGCGAGCCGCAACGGCTGCAATGCACCTCGGTGCGCTCCATACCAAGGGTGCTGTCGCTTTCGGTCGCCACCGCCTCACCGGTCAGCGGCTGAAAGAAGCTGGGCCAACCGGTGCCCGAGTCATACTTGGTCTCGGAGCTGAAAAGCCCTTCACCGCAGGCCGCGCAGCGATAGGTTCCGCGGGTCTTGGTATCCCAGAAGGCCCCGCTGAAGGCACGCTCGGTGCCCTTTTCCCGACACACATGGTACTGCTCTTCGCTGAGTATCTCGCGCCACTCGGCCTCGCTGCGATTGATTTCGTCTGACATGCCCTTTCCTCCTGGTTACGCGACCCCACCGGGCTCGCCGTCCGGTTATTGTGCTTGATAGCCCGTCGCCCGGGTCACTATACTCGCCGGCCAATTGCAACGCTTTCTACTGGGTTTTGTCATGAGTTTCAGCGCCTTTCATCCCCCCCTTCGCACCCTGATGGGCCCCGGCCCGTCAGACGTCCCGCCGCGGATCCTGGAAGCGTTGAGCCGGCCGACCATCGGCCATCTGGATCCCAAGTTCATCGACCTGATGGACGAGGTCAAGGCACTGCTGCAATACGTGATGCAAACGGAAAATGCGTTGACGATGCCGATCTCGGCCCCCGGTTCGGCCGGCATGGAGGCCTGTTTCGTCAATCTGGTGGAGCCCGGCGACAAGGTCATCGTCTGCCAGAACGGCGTGTTCGGCGGACGTATGAAGGAGAACGTCGAGCGCTGCGGTGCCCAGGCGGTGATGGTTCACGATGCCTGGGGCAGCGCCGTTGACCCACAGAAGCTCGAGGATGCGCTGATTGCCAATCCCGATGCCGGCGTCGTCGCCTTCGTGCACGCCGAAACGTCGACCGGCGCTCAGTCCGACGCCAAAACTCTGGTGGAATTGGCGCACAGGCACCAATGCCTGACGATCGTCGATGCGGTAACTTCGCTCGCCGGCACGCCCCTCAGGGTCGACGAATGGGAGATCGACGCGCTGTACTCCGGCACCCAGAAGTGCCTGTCTTGCGTGCCCGGGATCGCACCGGTCACGTTCAGCGACCGGGCCCAGCACAAGATCAGCAACCGCCGGCACAAGGTCCAGAGCTGGTTCCTCGACATGAACCTGATCATGCAGTACTGGGGACAGGGCGGGCGCCGCGCCTACCACCATACGGCACCGGTCAACGCGATGTACGCGCTGCACGAGGCGCTGCTGATGGTACAGGAGGAGGGCCTCGAGAACGCCTGGGACCGTCACCAACGCAATCATCTGGCACTCAAGGCCGGCCTCGAGGCAATGGGTATTCGGTTTATCGTGGACGAGCCGCACCGCTTGCCGCAGCTCAACGCCATTGCGATTCCCGAGGGGGTGGACGATGCGGCAGTGCGCAACCGCCTGCTCGACGAACACCACCTGGAAATCGGTGCCGGCCTGGGCGATCTTGCGGGCAAGGTGTGGCGGATCGGGCTGATGGGTTACAGCAGTCGCATCGAGAACATCACCCGTTGCCTGGCGGCCCTCGACGGCGTGCTCGCCGACATCGACGCCCCGGTGCATCACGGCGTCGCGCTCCCGGCCGCGGAAAAGATCCTCGCGGCCTGACGGCCGGTGCGGCGATCGACGCGGCGCACCCCCGGGCGGCGCCTGATCCTCACGGCCGCGGCGCTCGCCAGTCTGATCGTGGGCTACTACCTCGGCCAGCATTGGCAACGCAGGGCCCTCGCCGATCTGAGCGCCATCATCTACCCGGCGGGCCGCGCGATCGACTACCCGCAAGGGCTGACAGTCGGCGACGGCGATCAGCGCTGGCGCCTTTTCCTGGTCGCCGACACACGCCAAGCGCAGTGCCACCGGCTGATGCGGCACTTCGCTGCTGTCGTGAACCGCCTGGCAACGACGCCGGAGATCCAGGAACGCCTGCGCCTGGTGGTGCTGGCGTACGACCGGCCCGATGCGGACGCACTGGCCGCGTTCACCGGCGGCGTCGGCTGGACCGAGGTGGTTGGAGGCGAGCGGGATGAACTCGACCGGCTCAGTGAGCAGCTCGGGATCGCGCCCGGCGGACGCGACTGGTGCAACAGCTACCAGGCGAGCAGCGTGCTGGTCGGCCCCGACCGGACCGCCTGGGCGCTGATTCCTTACGAACCAGCGGCTATCATGGCGCACAACATCAGCAGTATCGTCGCCTTCGTGGAGTAGGCCGCCGCATGTCGGACCCCGTCAGACCAAGCTTTCTCGACCGTCTCTCGACCGGCCTATTGTATCTGCTGCCGCAGCACCTGCTGGCGGCCGGGATGCATCGTCTGGCGCGTTCCCCCCGGCCTTGGCTCAAAGACCTGCTGATCACCCGGATCAGCCGACGCTATGGCATCGATCTGGGTGATGCCGAGCAGGCGGACCCCCAGGCCTACCCAAGCTTCAACGCATTGTTTACGCGCGCATTGAAGGACGGCGCGCGGCCGATCGCCGAGGGCATGATCGTCTCTCCCGCTGACGGCCGCGTCAGCCAGATCGGCGCGCTTCGGGGCAGTGCCTTGCTGCAAGCCAAGGGGCGCGATTACGACCTGCTGGCGCTGCTCGCTGGCGATAAGGAACTGGCTGCGGCGTATCACGACGGCCTGTTTGCGACCGTCTATCTGTCGCCGCGCGACTATCATCGGGTGCATGCCCCGTTCGCCGGCACGCTCGAATCCATGGTCTTCGTCCCAGGCGACCTGTTCAGCGTGAACGACGCAACCACCCAGTTGATGCCGGGCCTGTTTGCCCGCAACGAACGCGTGATCTGTCGTTTCAGCAGCCAGCTGGGTCCAATGACCGTGATACTGGTCGGTGCGATCTTCGTCGGCAGCATAGAAACCGTGTGGCATGGTGAGGTTCGCGCCCAGCGCGGACAGCCGACCAAATGGGTTTATCGCGGCGCCGCGCGCCGCCACTTCGAGACCGGGGCAGAGATCGGCCGCTTCAACATGGGATCGACGGTCATCGTGCTGCTACCCGCGGGTAGCGCCGCCTGGGCAGATACGCTGGGAGCTGGCAGCCCGCTGAGAATGGGCCAGGCGATCGGTAGCCCGCTGCGACCCTGACTCAAAGCAGCGCGACGACTTCCGTGTGCTGCTGCACGCGCGCCCAGTCGCGTGCCGAGCGACCCTGGTCATCACGCCGCGACGCGTCGGCGCCGAGTTCGAGCAGTAGACGTACCGTATTCAGGTGACCGCGATTCGCGGCCCAGATCAGCGCTGTCCAGCCGCGCGTCGTCTCGACCTCGTCGAGCGCGGCGCCGGCTGCCGCGAGCGTCCGCACGACCTCGACATGGCCATTGCCGGCTGCCAGCATCAGCGCAGTGTAGTTCCCCTTCTCGTGCAACTCGACACGCGCACCGGCCGCCAGCAGTTGTCGAACGGTATCGAGGCGACCGTACTGCGCGGCCAGCATCAGCGGCGTCCGGTAGCAGATATCGCGCTCGTCGATCTTCCGCCCGGCAGTGACAGCTGCAAGCAGCTGGCGGCTATCGCCCTGCTCCGCGAAACGATGCAGGGTTCGATCGAACGGCTGCTCGGCGGCATGCTGCCCACAAGCGACGAGCAGGATCGACAGCAGGAGGGATGTGACGCCACGCAGCATGAGCGCAGGCTACCGGGCCAGACAGCGTATCGCATTGAAGTTTCGCATCGGCGGCACCACGGGCCGGGTATCAACAGCGTTGTAGCGAAAAGCTCAGTACACCGTCGATGTCGTCCGCGCCGAGCCTCGCCATCAACAGGCGATCCAGACCGACCGCGACCCCGGCACAGTCCGGCAAGCCGTGCTGTAGCGCGCCGAGCAGGCGCCGGTCGATCCGGACCAGGGGGCGCCCCAGGCTGCGACGCCGGCAATTGTCCGCTTCGAAACGCGCCGCCTGCTCTTCCGCGTCCACCAGCTCGTGGAAACCGTTGGCGATTTCGATTCCGCGCAGGAAAAGCTCGAAGCGCGCGGCCGTCTGGCCGTCCGGATTGAGCCGCGCGAGCGCTGCCTGACTGGCCGGATAGTCGGTCACGAAGCACAGGCCATCGCGGCCGAGATGCGGCTGAATGAAATAGCTGAGCAGCAGATCGAGCCACCCGTCACGGTCGAGGGTCATGGCCTCGGCGCCCAGTATGTTGTGCCGCATCGCCAACTGATGCAGGTCTTCGGCGGTCGCCGCGAACACGTCCACGCCCAGCTTGGCGCGAAACAAGGCCGCGTAGCTGTGATGCTCGACCGGCATCGCCGAGTCGGCGAGGGCCAGTCGCACGACGTCGGTGACCTCTTCGATCAGCTGCGCGGTATCATAACCCGGACGATACCACTCCAGGATCGAAAACTCCGGGTTGTGCAGGCGGCCCGCCTCGCCGTCCCGAAAGGCCTTGCAGATCTGATAGATCGGTCCGCAGCCGGCGGCCAACAGGCGCTTCATTGCGAATTCCGGTGAGGTCTGCAGGTAAAGATCCGTGCCGTCGGCGAAGATCGGACCGCGATAGCGCGCCATCAGGGGCTGCAGCGACGGATCCGTGCCGGCGGTACTGCAGGCCAGCGGCGTCTCGACCTCGAGCACGCCGGCCTTGGCGAAATAGCGGCGGACGTCGGCCAGCATGGCGGCCCGGGTCCGCAGCGCGTGCAGATCGGCACCCGGCCGCCACTCGATGCTGGGCAGGTGTCTACTCGTCTTTGATCCGGCTGACATAGGCACCTGTGCGGGTGTCGACCTTGATTTTCTCACCGGTCTGGATGAACAGCGGCACGCGCACGATGGCCCCGGTCTCGAGCGTCGCCGGCTTACCGCCGCCACCCGAAGTGTCCCCCTTGAGGCCCGGATCGGTCTCGGTGATCTCCAGCGTGACGAAATTCGGTGCCTCCACCGAGATAGGCGAACCGTTCCACAACGTGACCATGCAGACGTCCTGTTCTTTGATCCACTTTGCCGCGTCGCTCATCGCGTTTTCATCGGCCTGACACTGCTCGAAGGTCTCGCCATCCATGAAGTGCCAGAACTCGCCGTCGTTGTAGAGGTATTGCAGATCGCGATCGACCACGTCGGCAGCCTCAACCGTCTCGCCGGAACGAAAGGTCTTTTCGAGCACCCGCCCGGTCTTGAGATTGCGTATCTTCACGCGGTTGAACGCCTGCCCTTTGCCGGGCTTGACGAATTCGTTTTCAATAATGGTGCACGGGTCACCGTCGAGCAGCAGCTTGAGGCCACCCCTGAATTCGTTTGTGCTGTAAGTCGCCATTCGAACCTCACCAAATCGCTAGAGCAACCAAAGCAGCCAATGATAACCTCTTCAACCGCGCCCTTGGAAACCGATCGATGGCAGCGGGAGCTGGCCGAGGCAGTGCGTGATCCCGCGGAACTGCTTGCGCTGCTGGGATTGGACCCGCAGCAATTGCCGGCACTGCGAACCACCACCGGGACCTTCCCGCTGCGTGTGCCGCGTTATTTTGTCGGGCTGATGCGGCATGCGGATCCCAAAGACCCGCTGCTGGCGCAGGTCTTGCCGCTCGCGGTCGAACAGGACGAGGTCAAGGGGTATCGGACGGACCCGGTCGGTGACATCGCAGCGGTCAGACGGCCTGGCATGCTGCAGAAGTACCACGGGCGTGCGCTGCTGATCACAACGGGTGCCTGCGCGGTACATTGCCGATACTGCTTCAGGCGCCACTTTCCCTACGGCGGACAATCGGCGCTCAGACAATGGCGCGAGGCGCTCGCGGCCGTGCGCGACCTACCCGATGTCGGGGAACTGATCCTCAGCGGCGGCGACCCTTTGAGCCTGTCCGATGGCCTGCTCGGCCAACTGATCGAAGAGGCTGAACAGATTCCTCAGCTTCGCCGTCTGCGCATACACACCCGCCTGCCGGTGGTGATCCCGAGCCGGGTCACGCGGAGGCTTACGCAAATGTTGTCCGAAGGCCGGCTGCGCACCGTGATGGTCATCCATGCCAACCACCCGAACGAGGTGACCCCGGAGTTGCACCGGGCGATGCAGGAGCTGACCGCATCTGGCGCGCAGCTGTTGAATCAATCGGTGCTGCTCAAGTCCGTCAACGATAGTGCCGATACCCTGGTGACGTTGAGTGAGTCGCTGTTCGAGATCGGAGTGCTACCGTACTACCTGCACCTACTCGACCCAGTGGCGGGCGCCGCACACTTCGACGTGCCGCTGCGGCACGCCGAGCGGTTGCTCGAGGAACTCCGCGTGCGGCTTCCTGGCTATCTGGTGCCGCGCCTGGTGCGCGAGGTCTCCGGGAAACCGTATAAGTTGCCGGTCTGAGATCGTCGGGCAACATGCCACGGGGACTGCACTTCCCCAGGACCTGTGGCTAGAATGAGGCGGAATCAAGGGTCATGCCGCGACACCGTCGAGCGTCGTCGGATTCCGCCAAACACAGGCCCGGGCGTTGAAGAACAAACAAACAGTTTTGAGTTTTGGCGGCTAAATTGACCGAAGCGAATCAAAAACCCCTGGGGCAGGACCAGCCGGACGCGAGCGATGTGCGCCAGCGCCCGCTGTTGGGGCTGCAGATACCCCGGCAATCGGCGCCCAAGGCCGACAATGTGCTGCTCGATCCGAAGGAGACACAGGCCTGGTTCGAGGCCCTGCCGATGGCGAACATCGGCGAAACGGCGCGCCGCGTGTACAACACGCTGATCGAGTTCAACCGGATCGAGATACCGGACCTGCTGCGCGCCAGAACGGTGGAAAAGTTCCGCCCACCGGTCGAGTACATCACCAACAATCTGCTCAAGTACTACGTGGACGTGGGCCTGCCGCTGTCGCCGAAGGGCGAGAAGACCGCCGCGCTGGCGCGCGAACTCCAGAAGGAACTGGCGATCTCCTACAAGATCATCGTCGAGCGCATGATCGCCGGTGACAGCAGCAATTTCGATCGCCGTCTCCTGGTGATCGCGTTGCATCGCACGCTGCACTATCTCGGGCAGTGCCTGCTACAGAACGCACTGGTGTATTCCACCTGGCCAGAGGGTATCTGGCGCGAGATAAACAGCATCTACGCCTACGCCTCGCAGAACCGTATTCACGAAGTACCGGTCAAGCCCGACGACGGCAGGGATGCGGCCGCAAGCACCACGATCGAAGACCAGTTCAAGGCACTCATGCTGTTCGCGAGCGCCGCACCGCATCGTCTGCGTCAGAGTCACGCGCGCCTGCTGTATCTCCATCTGGAAGATTGGGCGGGTGACACGCTGATCCTGGCGGAAGATGACGGGGGAACCAGCCTCGGCCGCTTCAACGTGGACCTTTGGGCCGACTCGGCACCGGTGCACAACGCCCTGCGCACGCCGGTACCGGGCAAACGCATAGCCATCCTGGATGTGAGGGAGTTGCTGAAAAGGCTGCGCGGCGATTTCGAGGATGCGCCATGGGACAGCCGGAAGATACTCAAGTCCGGCAAGCCGATCCTGACCCGACCGCTGTTGCGGCTGTTGATTATCGCCTGGAGCCGTCCGCCAGACCGCCGCTTCGTGCGTACCAAATTGAACTTCGACCTGCATGTGGTAGCCGGGCTGCACGCTATCTACGGCAATCTGCAGGCAGACGAACAGCCGCCTTATGCCACCTACCGGACGCCGCTGTTCACGCTTGAGGAGGTCGACAAGCCCCCCGCATCGCGCAACAAGATCCAATGGTCTTCCGGTAGCCTCGAGGACGTCTCGCTTGCCCCGCTCGACAGTCATCTCGTCAAGGACTCCAGCTTCCGCGACAGCTTCCTCGTCGGCAGCCGCGGCCCGGTGCCATCGGTCCCCGCGCCTGAGCCGGCTGAACCGGCCGAAATGCAGGGTCTGCCCGAGATCGGCGAGACCGAACGTCATTCGGTAAAGACCATCAACGAGAGCGCAGGCGGCTATTGCATTCGATGGCAGGGCGAGCATATCCCACGGGTCAAGATCGGCGAATTGATTGGGGTCGAATCGCCGCAGGATCGTCGCAAGTACGGACTCGGTGTGGTGCGGTGGATGAAGCAGCAGCTCGATCAATCTCTCGATCTAGGCCTCGAGATCGTTTCAACACGTTGCGCCGCAGCGGACGTTCGGGAGGCCGAGACCGACTCGCCACGCAGCCGGGCCCCTTCATACAAGTGCCTGATCATTAACGACACGGACCCTGCGGGCGACGCCACGGCGAGCCTGGTGATGAGTGCAATGACGCTGCAGACGGGTATCGACCTGGTGCTGGCTACGCCTGGCAAGGAACAATTGATACGCCTGAACAGATTGGTCGAGTTCAGTAGCGCGTTCGCCCGCTACCAGTTCGAGTTCGTGAAGACGGAGAGCCAGGCAGACGTTGCGGATGACCGACCGGACGATGAGTTCAGCGATCTCTGGAGCAACCTTTAGGATGCCCCGTCTGGCGGCAGGCGCGGCAGTGATGCTGATCGAAGAGGATAGGTGGACGTATGGCAGCTCAAGCTGAACGCGCCCTGCTGCAACCGGAGCCGTGCGGCAATCCGGTCGAAATGCTCGTGGTCGGTTGCGATATCGGGATTGCCGACGGATACGCCAGCGCGCTGCGAAACCAGGGTCAGGCCGCCCATCTCAAGACTGCGGACAGCCTGGACTCGCTTGATCAGCAGCTGAACAGCGAACCCTGTGACCTGGTGGTGCTAAACGCGGATGCCGCAGATCTTCCCACTGCCGACGTCGTCGGCAAGATCAGGGCCGCCAATCCGCGGACCAGCATCGTGCTGGTTGCGAAGACCCCTGCGGAAAAGCAGCCGCTGGCCATCGGGCTCGAATTGCAGGACATCATCGACCTGGATGACGAAGACCATGTCGCGATGGCGATCCGGCGGGAACATCAGAGCCAACTGTTGCACCACGAGGTGAACCGGCTTCGGCGTCAGTTGGAAGAGGCCGAGGACCGCAGCAACCTGCTGGTACAGAGCTCCCGCGACGCGATCGCGTACATCCACGAAGGCATGTATCTGAGCACCAATCAGACCTATCTGGATACCTTCGGCTACGAGTCTGCAGATGAGTTGGACGGACTGCCGATCATGGACATGATCGACGCCGATTCCCGGGTCAGCTTCAAGGCTGCGCTGCGCAAGATCAATGAAGCAGGCAAACATGCCGAGGAGTTCCGTTGCGTCACGCGCGATGGTCAGACCTTTGGTGCGCGGATGGAGTTTTCTCCGGCGCGCATCGACGGCGAGGAGTGCACGCAGGTGATGATCCGCGACCAGAGCCAGAATCTGGCACTGCAGAAGCGGATCGAGGAACTGACCAGCAAGGATTCGCAAACCGGCTTTTTCAATAGACAATCGTTCATGGAGCGCCTCGAGGCGCTGCTGACCAGGTCCGGCGAACAGCAAAGCGACCATGCACTGGTGCAGCTTTCGATCAGCAACTATGCCGAGATGCGCGAGACCTGCGGATTCGACTGCGCCGAGCAGATGCTGACCGAGGTGGCAAGCGTACTGGCGACGACGGCAGCACAGGCCCATACCATCGCCCGCTTCGGCGATCATGACTTTATGATCGTGTGCAGTGACGACGAGCCGGCGCTGCAGACAGCGGAACGCTGTCTGCACAATTTGCGCGGCCATGCGTTCAAGAGTATCCAGGACGCGCCATTGAACCCGACCTATTCGATTGGGGTCACGCGGGCGGACAAAGAACTCGACATCAGCGCGCACGAGCTGATCAACCGATCCTGCCGTGCAACCGGGATGGCTCGCGCAGAAGGCGAGAACCGGGTGGTCTTCTACAATGACCAGATTCCGAGCGATACCAGGCATTTGGCCGAGGCCGATGCTGCCGTCGTGAAGTTGATCGACAATGCCTTGGCCAACGACGGCTTCAGACTGAAGTACCAGCCGATCGTCAGCCTGCAGGGCGACACACGCGAAAATTATTCGGTCTATCTGCGGTTGGTTGACGACGACGGCAAGGAACTCGTGCCGGATACGTTTCTATCACCTGCAGGTGACGCCAGTCGTCTGGCCGAGATCGATCGCTGGGTAGTGCGCAACGCGATCCGGGAACTTGCGAGCCACCGACGGGAAGGCAAGAAGATCATTTTCTACATCATCCTGTCGCGCGCCGGCATCGAAGACGACTCCATGCTGCTGTGGATATGCGACTGTCTGCGCGAGTTCCGTGCCAAGGGTTCCTGGCTGGTCTTTCAGTTCCGTGAAAACGACCTGCGCAGCACCCTGCAACCGGCACGCGAACTGATTGACGGGCTAAAGAAGATCAACTGCCGGATAGCATTGAACAACTACAGCGACACCAGCCCGGCGGACAGCCTGCTCAAACATCTGGACATCGACGTCGTGAAGCTGTCGCCAGAGTTCATGCGCGGACTGGCTACAGACCCGAAACAGCAGGATCGGATGAGCCAGGTGAACGGCAAACTGCAGGAAGCGGGCTACAAGACCATCGCCAGCAGCGTCGAGGACGCAAGTAGTCTCGCCATCTTATGGAACATCAGCGTCAACTACATCCAAGGCTACTTTCTGCAGGAACCCTCGAGCACGATCACATTCGACGCGGAGCAGGAGGAACAGTTCGGCTGAACTAACTCATTGCATGAAAAAGGCCCCGCTCAGGGGCCTTTTTCATTGCACCGATGCCCAAGCCCTACCAGGGCATAAACGCATTCATAAAGGACATCGGGCGTCCGACACTGTGGCTCAATCGTCCCATGTCTCGCTGCATGTACTGCGTCGCCCGACCCATCGAATGGGTGGCATGGGTCATCGATTGAATCGCACCGTCCATGGAATCGAGGTTGGCCAGCATCGGCTCCAGAGTCGCAACCTTGTTGTCGATCGAATCCATCGTGACCGTCATCGCGCGGATGTTTGTGGTCAACTGGCCCATATTTTCGGACACATTTTGCATATTGCCAGCCAGGGTCGTCATATTGGTGTCCACGCTGATCGCCAGATAGTGGACATCTTTGGCCAGGTTGTAGACCAGATAGAACCCGTATGCAGCGAGAATGATGAACGCGAACAGGGACGGGTAGACGATCAACTCCCAGCGCCGCGCGCTGGACTCGAAGACTTCAGAGAGTCTCGCGTACTCCGCGTCAGAGTCGACGCCGCCGGCTGCGACCTCGTTGGCATTGCTCACGGGAAACCCTCAGTATTTGGTGTATCAGAACTTGCTAATTTAGCACAGAACGCCGCAGCAAAGATACTAGCGGAGAACCGGGGAGCAAGTAAATCCACCGCGGCATAGTGCCACGCGGCACAGCGAAATCGCGTCAGCGTCTGAGCTCGTCGACCCGTGGATCCTTGTTGCGTTCAAACAAATCAATAACTTGTTGCAGCTTCGTTCGCTCACCGGCTGCCTTGAGACGCATCCCAGCCTCGTAATAGGCATCGAGCGACTGGCTGGTCATACCCATCGCCTCATACAGGTTGCCCAGCTCCCCGAATGCATCAGCGTCACCCGGATAGGCGGCAATCAGTGTGATGTAGGCGGACTCCGCGGCGCTGAATTCGTTGTTCCAGTAGGCTCGACGCGCCGCCTGCAGCAAACTGGCCCGATCACCGCGAGCGTCGTCCGCGGCCGCAATCCCCTCCGTCCGGGGACGGAATCCGCCTTCGGACCGACCGACCGCCTCTCCAGACGCACCCGGGACCGACCGGTCATGGATCGGCAGGTTGCCACCGATCAGCCTGGGACCTTTGTGCACAGTCGTCTGCGGCGGGACCGATCGGACACCGGCGTTCGCGGACTCGCGCTCGTCCGGCTTGACCTCATCGGCACCCTGGCCGACGCCGGGCAGACGCACCCCCGGGTCGGGCGCCGCGCTTTGGCGACCGGGCAACGGGAGCACGCCGGTAAGTACAAGGCCCGCGACCAGAAAGCCGGTCAGGGTAATGATGACCAGGTGGGTGGCCAGCCAGTTCAGGAAGGTCAATACGAACCCGCGCGGCATCAGCGGGGTTAGGTCAGCATGTCGGGATAGAGCACAGCAGCCAGTGCGTTCCATTCCGCAGCGCCCTTGCCGCGGGGCTGCTGCTCGAATACGGTGAGTCCTTCGCTGAACGAGCGGCGGTACACGGTACGTGGCGAGCACGCCAGGCTGACAAGGCCCCGAAAACTCTGAACGAGTAC
>CBDTXT010000026.1:0-14028 GCA_965364465.1 uncultured Chromatiaceae bacterium | reverse complement strand
AGGGATTCGAACCCTCGGTACGCTATTAACGTACACACACTTTCCAGGCGTGCTCTTTCGACCGCTCAGACACCTCTCCGGGACGTTTTCGCCGAGCGACCGGGGCCTCGGGAGCCCTCGCACGCGAAAACGAGGCGCGAAAGACTAAACCAGACCACAGTTCGAAGCAACCGGCCGCGACCGGGCCGGTTGATCGATCAGAGGTGGTGGCTGACGGGGGCGCGAGGCACGTGCTCCATCAGGTAGCGGAACACCTCGCCGTTCAGGTGGATCAGGTGCTCGTGGTCGCCGGATTCGAAATACACGTCGGACTCGTGAATCAGCGCCGGGTCGACGACGACGTCCACCCCATAGGGCTCGCCGATCGCCGGTATCGCACCGCGCTCGCAATCGGAGAAGGTCGAATCGATCTCTTCCTCCGGCAGCATCTCGAGGCTTCGCGCCAGCATCTGGTTCAGCCGATCGAGTTCCAGGCGATGGGTCGCCGGTATGACCGCGAGCAGGTAACTGTGGTCGTCGCCAAGCAGGACCGGCTTGGCCACCTGGTTGCCCGGTACGTGAGCGGCCTCGGCGGCACGCAGGGCAGAGTCGCTATGTGGATGCTCGACTACATCGTAAGCAATGCCACGGCTCTCCAGGTAATCCTGGAGTGTCGTTGCAACAGCCATTAACGGTTTCCTCCATTTCCTCCAACAGGTTTCGGTTTCAACCGGGCCCTCGAGCCCGCTCGCCCGGGGCAAGCCACCGCAAGATCATTCCCGCCCCCAACGAACAGGGGCAGCGCGGCTAATTGCCTTCCGATTCAAGTATAGTCAGCGTTTTTGCAGACGAGGTGCAAATACACCGCATGAAGAAGAGCAGTAAACGTCGCAGGAAATCCTCCCCGTCTCTCGCCTCCACCGCCGATCGTCACCATCTCTACGAGCTCTCGGTTCAATGCGCCGAGGCGGAGATCGATTTCGTCGATGCCACATTCAAGCGCCTGCGCAAGCGTAAGGCCATGTTGTTGCGCGAGGATTTCTGCGGCACGGCCAATGTCTGCTGTGAGTGGGTCAAGCGTGGTGGCAAGCGCCGTGCGATCGGCGTGGACCTCGATCCCGAGGTACTGGCCTGGGGCCGCGACAACAATCTCGCCAAGCTGACCGGCAAACAGCGCGATCGCATCACGTTGCTCGAACAGGACGTGATGCAGGTCGACACCGAAAGACCGGACGTGATCTCGGCGATGAACTTCAGTTACTGGCTGCTGCAGGATCGCGCCCCGCTGAAGCGGTACTTCGAAAGCGTGCACGCCGCATTGGCCGACGACGGGATCTTCTTCCTCGATGCCTATGGCGGCTACGACAGCCACAAGGAGATTGTCGAGGAACGCGAGATCGACGACGGAGGCAAGGGCTTTACCTACATCTGGGAGCAGGCCAAATTCGACCCGATCACTCATGCGATGACCTGCCATATCCACTTCGGTTTCCCTGACGGGTCGAAGCTGCGCAAGGCCTTCAGTTATCAGTGGCGACTCTGGTCGGTACCGGAGGTGCGCGACCTGCTCGAGGAATGCGGATTTGGGCGCGTCACCGTCTACTGGCAGGGCTGGGACAAGCATGGCGAGCCGGACGGCGATTTCCGGCCGGCGACCCGTGCCGAGGCCGACGCTGGCTGGATCTGCTACCTGACCGCGGAAAAGTGACGCGACACGGGCCCCTGCCCGGTTCGCCGGGCACCGCCCGCACGACGCCGTGGCGACCTAGCGGAACAGTCCCTTCAGCACCCCGTCGAGCGATTCGCGGATCTGTTCTTCGGCCTTGTCCTGCACCTCGTCCCGTCGCTTCTCGAACTCCGCCTCCGCCCGGGCCCGCACAAGGGCCTCCAGATCCGGCTGGTAGTCCGGGTCGGCCAGCGGCCCCGTGACACGCACCGGGATCGGTATCCCGAGCAGCTCGTCACGGCCCTTGCCACCCTGCCCGGCGAGCGACCCGACCAGCTCGGCCGTCAGACGGTAGTCGACGGTGTCCTTGGGCAGGTCGACCTGGCCCTTGCCCTCGATGCGCAACAAAGGCGACTTCGCATACAGGTCATCGTTGCGAATCACCCCGTTGGTCATGATCATCGAAGCGCCCAGTTCGCTGAAGTCGGTCTGACCCGGTGTGCCCGTATCGAACTTGCTGCTGCTGAGCCCGAGTGCGGCGCTGGCATCGCGAATGATCTGTGCGATGTTCACCCCCTTGAGCGCACCATCGCGAAATGCGATACGCGAGGTACCGCTCAGACTGCGCCGGATCTGCTCCTCGCTCAGCCCTGTCATACGAAGATCCGCATGCACCTCGCCACGCCCGGTGAGCCGCGCCTCACCCAGCACATCCTCGAGCAGAGGGCCCACCTGGATGCCGGTCAGGGTCTCTTGGGCGTGTAGCCGCGGCTGCCCGCCGCTGGCATCCAGTACCGCGCTGCCGGTGAAGTCTCCCTCGTAGAGCCGGGCGCTCATCGGGTTGACCTTGAGCAAGCCTTTCCGGGACACGACCCGGCTCTTGACATTGCTCATCCTGACCTTGCCCAGGGTGAGGTTGCCGATCGTGAACTCGCCCTCGAAATCCAGCGTACGCAACGCCGCGAAGGGGTCCTGGGTGGTGGCCGGCGGCTTGTCGACGCCGGACTCGGCGAGCGGGGCGGCGCGATCGGCCGGCGCAGACGCCGGTGCCTCACCGGCACCCGCCGGTGGCAGATAGCGGTCCAGGTCGATCTGATCGAGCGCCATGCTGGCCCTGACAACCGGGCCGGCCGCATCGAGCAGGTGCAGATGCCCGGTCAGCCCGGAATCGTCCAGCCGCAGGCTCAGCGGTTCGAGCTTGAGCACACCATCGGCATAGGCGAAGGTCATCTCACCGCTGGCGCGGGTAAGGGCCGCTGGGTCGGTCGTTTCGATCGGGCTGGCGAACATCGAGGCCAGCTTTTTCGGGTTGGTCTCGGCGATGCCGAGCCGGCCCTGCGCCACCGGGTCGGTCCGCAGCGCGGTCACCACCAGCTGGCCACTGGCCGTGGCCGGACCGCTGATCTCGAGCGGATCGAGCGTCAGCGTGTCGGCCCCGGTGTCCGCGACCAGATCGGTCTTGATCACCAGTTCGGTCCCGCCGTCCGGCAGACCCTCGCCCTGCGCGTCGAGCCGGACGACCAAGCCGGCAACACTGAACACGCTCAGTTCCGCATCACTCGAGACGTTCGCCTCGAGGCTGGCATCGAGCGTCATCGCCGGCTCTTGGCTGCTGAAGACGGCGCCCGCCTCTACCGGCACCGTGGCGCCCGGCGACAGGCTGCCGGTCACCAGACGCACCTTGTCCAGCAGATACTTCTGTCCCGTCTGGCGATCGTCCCAGGCCACCCGGGCATCCTCGACCTGGATACCCTGCAGGTGAAACGACAAGGGCGCGGCCTCGCCGCCGGCTTCGTGCGGCGAGGCCTCCGCGGACTCCGTCGCCGCGTCTGCCTGCTGCCGCGCAACCAGGTCGTCCCAATTCGAGCCACCCCCGGCGTCACGCTCCAGATTGAGCCGCAGCCCGTTCAGGACCAGGGTATCGACCTCGACCCGGCGACTGAGCAGCGGCATCAGCTTGACCTTCAGATCGAGCTCGGCGATCTCGGCGAACCAGGGCGCCGCGAAACCGGGCGCGTTGCCGATCCGTACCCCACCGGTCTGAACCCCCAGCCAGGGGAACACCGAGAGGCCCAGATCCTGTTCGATGACAAACTCCCTGCCCAGTCTGTCTTTCGCCGTCTGCACGATCTGTGGTTTGTAATCGTTGGGATCGATGACCAGGGGCAGCACGACGACCGCCGCCGCAATCAGCACCAGCAGCAGGACGAGCAGCCCGATCAGCCATTTGAAAAAAACACCCATTGTCGTTCCTCGAGGTAAGTCGGCAGCGGCCTTTGGCAACATTCAAGCATGTGGCACGCGGGCGGTCACCACCGAGCCGGCTGACCCGATCAGGCCGTCCGGTGCTCGTAGAGGTGCACGTCGCGCTGCGGGTAAGGGATCGTGATCCCGGCCTCGTCGAACCGCCGCTTGATGGTCTCGACGGTGTCGAAGTGGACAGGCCAGTAGTCTGCGGTATCGGTCCACAGGCGCATCACGAGGTTGACGCCGCTATCGGCCAGTTGCGAGACCGCGATCAAAGGTTCCGGATCGTCTTTGACCCGTCCATCGGCGCGCGCGATGTCGCCCAGGATCCGCTTCGCCTCGGCCAGGTCCGTATCGTACGAGACGCCGACGGTAAGGTCGACACGGCGCGTCGCCTTGGCCGAGTAATTGGTGATGTTGTCGTCGAGCAGCTTCGCGTTCGGCACGATCACGGTCTTGTTGTCCGGTGTGCGCAGCGTCGTGGTGAAGATCTGGATTTCCTCGACCAGACCGGAAACGCCTGCACCCTCGATAAAGTCGTTGACCTTGAAGGGCCGGAACATGATCAACAGGAAACCGGCGGCGAAATTGGAAAGGGATCCCTGCAGCGCCAGGCCGATCGCCAGACCGGCGGCACCGAGGATGGCGATGAAGCTGGTCGTCTGGATGCCGAGCTGGCCAAGCGCTGCCAGCACCACGAACACCATCATGCCGACATAGGCAATGCTGGCGACGAAGCCGACGATCATCGGATCGGTCTGGCCGCGGGTCAGCAGATCCTGGACCAGTCGACGCACCCAGCGTGCGGCCAAGCGCCCGACGAACAGAATCGCCAGCGCGGCCAGCGCTTTCACGCCATAGAACGCCAGCAGCTCCTGCAGGCGGCCCATCAGCTGCTCTGCATACTCGATATTCATGATTTGACAAACCTTATTAAGAAATCATTGTAAATCACTATTAATAAAATGATTATTTAGATTCCTTGTATCACGACTGGGGCCGGAGGCCGCGTATGGCGGACCGGCGGGCGAGAAGATTGAGCTGCGGCCCGGACTGAGCGCGGCCGACCCACGATCGGGTCCGCTGCTCGGCCCCGGCATCGATGCCGCCGGCGGTCAGGCGCTGTCGCGTTCGCCGTGCAGGCGTACGATCAGGTCGGCCTCACTCTCGCTCAGCTCGAGTTCCTGGACCAGGCGACCGACCCCGGCGCCCTGCTGCACCAGGCGTATCGCGTGCCCGTAGGGCTGTTCGTCGGACTGCTGAATCTCGTAGGTCTCCTGGCGCTCGGACAGCAGCCGCTGACGCGCCTCCAGCTTGCCCACGCGACGGTCCACGCCGACCGCGCCGGTCGTCAGGCCGCGAATGCTCTGGCGCGCCAGCTCGAGCTGCTGCTGCAGCTCGTCGCCGCGCGCACGCTCGGCGGCGAGTCGCCTGTTGTTGCGGGCGATCGCGGCCCAAAGGCTGAATGCCAGCAACAAGATCGCGCCCGAGGCCAACAGGTCCGGCAGGAGTTCAGACATATTCGTCCACCCGGTGCGGTCGATCCGGGTCCGGGTGCGAACCCGGCTTCTCAGTGGCCGGGCCCCGCGACGGCCGCCGCGGCCGCTGCCGCTCCCCGGCTCCGCGCGGGCGATTCGACGGCAGCACCCTGCCGATTTGCCCTGATCGTTTAACCTCGTCCGCCATCATCAAACCTCAGCGCCCGGTCACCTCTGACCACTCTTCGTCGCTGAGCAACTTGTTCAGATCGACCACGATCAGCAGGTCGTGGTCGCGGCTGGCCACGCCCTGGATATATCGCGCGCTGTCTTCACTGCCGACGCTCGGCGGTGCGTCGATCTGCGACTGTCGCAGTTCGACCACCTCGGCGACGCTGTCGACCAGGATGCCGACGACCTGCTGGTCGGACTCGATGATCACGATCCGGCTGGCATCATCGGGTGGCGCGGTCGTCAGACCGAAGCGGATACGGGCGTCGATCACCGTCACCACGTTGCCACGCAGGTTGACAATCCCCAGGACATAGGCCGGTGCGCCCGGGACCGGCGCGATCTCGCTGACGCGCAGCACCTCCTGCACCTGCATCACGTTGATGCCGTAGGTCTCCTCCTTCAGGCGAAAGGTCACCAGTTGAATCACCGGATCGGCTACAGTGCTCGCGGCCGCGGTATTGCTCATTCTGTTGTCTCCGTGTGCGCCGGTCTGTCAAAAGATCGTCTCAGGCCGCCGTCCAGCCTATTCTCTGCACTATCCATGCCCACTCGGCGTCCGGAGTGCGCCGGGCATCGCGTGCCGGCCCGGGTTTCAAGCTCATTGGGCCTCCAGCGCCGGCCCCTCGGCCCAGGGTACCGCGTGATCCACGACCGGATCGGCGGTGCGCTGACCGGTCAACACCACGATGGTCACGCGACGGTTGGCGGCGCGCCCCTTCGCGTCACCGTTCTCGGCGATCGGCCGGTGCTCGCCCAGGCCGACCGCTGACATGCGCCAGGGCTCAACGCCGGCGCGCGCCAGATAGTGCACAACGCTGGCGGCCCTGGCCGCTGACAGCTCCCAGTTGGACGGAAACATCGTCGAGGCGATCGGCACATTATCGGTGTGCCCCTCGACCTGCAGATGGCTCGGGATACGTTTCAACGTCTTGGCCATCTCACGCAGCGGACCCAGTGCGTCTCGCGACAGCCTGGCGTCACCGGACCCGAACAGCATCCGCTCTTTCATTTCTATCTCGATGCGGTCGCCGACGCGGTTGACCCGGACCAGGTCCTCGTCCAGGTATTTCTGCAGCGAGATCGCAAGCTCGTCGGCGATGCGCTGTGCGGCGCCGTCCTCCCGGAAACGTCCGGCACCGCTTTGCGCCTTCCCCAGCATGCGGCCGTCGCCGGAGGCCCGGTCGACCTGATCACCGCGGTCCAGCGTCAGCTCGGCATTGCCAGCCGCCTCGAGACTCGTCTGGCGCGGCGCCAACGGCCCGTCGGACAGTGCCAGCACGTCTCTCGGCGGCTCGCCGACCTGGATCGGCTGATCACTGCGCGACGACACGGTGAATACCGCGTTCAGTGTCTCGGAGAGCACCCGGTACTTGCCCTCGTTGACTGACGATACCGCATACATCACGACGAAGAACGCGAACAGCAGGGTGATGAAATCCGCATAGGACACCAACCAGCGCTCGTGATTCTGGTGTTCCTCTTCGTGCTGGCGGCGGCGTCTTCTGGCCATCACACGCCTCAGCGCAGGAAGCCCTGCAGGCGGGTCTCGATCTGGCGCGGGTTTTCGCCCTCGGATATCGCGACCAGCCCCTCGATGACCAGCTCGCGGTAGTGACTCTCCTGCAACACATAGGCCTTCATCTTGTTGCCCATGGGCAGCAGGAACAGGTTGGCGAGCCCGACGCCATAGATGGTCGCAACGAAAGCGGTGGCAATGCCACTGCCCAGCTTCGATGGGTCGGACAGGTTCTGCATCACATGGATCAGTCCCATCACCGCGCCGATGATGCCGATGGTCGGCGAATAGCCGCCCATCGCCTCGAGCACCTTGCTGGCCTGCAGATCCGACCGTTCGCGGCTGTCGAGTTCGACCTCCAGTGCATGCCGTATGTCATCGGGCTCATTGCCGTCGACCAGCAGTTGCATCCCCTTGCGCACGAACAGGTCGGGCTCGCGCTCGATCGCCCGCTCCAGACCGAGCAGGCCGTCCTTGCGCGCCACCTTGCTCCACTCGACCAGTTTCGTGATGGTCTCTTCCAAACCACGCTTCGGCGGCATGAACACGCTACCGAGCATGCGCATGCTGCGCATGAAGACACGCATCGGCGTCTGCAACAGGACCGCGCCAATGCTGCCACCGAGCACGATGACCATCGCCGGCCCGTTGGCCAGCGTGTCGAGGTGTCCGCCCTCGAGCCAGTTACCGCCCAGGATGGCCGCGAACGCGACTGCGACGCCGATGAAGCTGAGAAAATCCATGAGGCTAGGCAATCCCCGCAAGGGCCGGGCCGATATCGCCGAGGGCCAGTACACGGTCCGAATAGCCCGCCTTCGCGACGGCGTGCGGCATACCGAATATCACCGAACTCGCCTGGTCCTGACTCCAGACGCTCGAGCCCCGCTCCTTCAGCAGGCGCGCGCCGGCCGTCCCATCCGCCCCCATGCCGGTCAGCACCACCGCATGCACCGCATCGCCCAGCGCGCGCGCCGCGGAGCCGAACAGGATGTCGATGCTGGGCCTGTACAGCTGATCGCCGCCGGGCGCAACACGCACCCGCGGCCCGCGGTCTGAGGTCTCGACCATGGTCTGCCGCCCGCCCGGTGCGATCAGCACCCGCCCAGGCAGCAGGGCGTCGCCGTCGGTCGCATGTCGCACGGCGATCGCACACACCGCATCGAGCCGCTCGGCAAAGGTCAGTGTGAACTCCGCCGGCATGTGCACGCCGACCAGCACCGGATAGGGATAGTCCGACGGTAATCCGCCCAGTACCTGCTGCACCGCCACAGGGCCGCCGGTCGAGGCACCGATTGCGACCAGCCGTAGCGCGGCTCGGCGGCAACCGCGGTGCAGTTGCCCGGTACCGGCCGCTGACCTGACCGGGGCCAGCGATCCGGGCCGCCCGTCCGGGCGCCGGCCGCGCTCGCGTCGCGCGATGCTGATCACGCGGCTCCCGAGATCGTCGGCCTCGGGCGGTTCCCCCGGCCGGCTGATCCCGCGCTGCTTCGCGAGAAAATCCACCGCGCCGGCGTGCAGGGCATCGAGCGTTGCGCGCGCACCGTCGCGGGTCAGCGCCGATACCATCAAGATGTCCGTCGGGTGGTCGCGCATGATCTCGCGCACCGCGGATATCCCGTCCAGCAGCGGCATCGCAACATCCATCGTGATCAGGTCGGGGCGCAGGCCCGCCGCCATTTCGACCGCCTCGCGACCATTGCTCGCCTCGCCAGCGATCAAGACCTCGCCGGTGCGCTCGAGCTGCTGCCTGATCCGCCGCCGAAAGAAAACGGAATCGTCGACGATCAAGACCCGGACCTTCGCTGCCATCTGTTATCCAGGTCCCTGCCGACCGAGTTGCGCTCGTCCATGCCCCGTCATCAGAACCACCGCGCGTACTTGCGCATCAACCCGGGTACGTCGAGGATCAGCGCAATCTTGCCGTCGCCGGTGATGGTCGCACCGGCCATGCCCTCGAGGCCCTGCAGCAGCGCGCCAAGCGGCTTGATCACCACCTCTTCCTGGCCCAGTAGAAAGTCCACCACCAGCCCCACCTGCACGCCACCGACGTTGACCACTACCACGTGCCCCTGGTGTGCCGCCTCGCGCTGCGCCGCAGCGTCGCGGTCGGCGACCAGCCAGTCGCGCAGGTAGAAGAGCGGCAACGCGCGGCCCCTGACCCGGAGGGTCAGCTGGCCGTCGACGGTGTTGGTGCGCGACAGGTCGAGGTTGAATATCTCGACCACGCAGCCCAACGGCAGCGCGAAAGGCTGGCGACCGAGTATCACCATCAGCGTGGGCAGGATCGCGAGCGTCAACGGGAGCTTCACCGTGATCTTGCTACCCTGCCCCCTCACGGAATCGATCTCGACCGTGCCGTTCATCTCGGCGATGCGCGTCTTCACCACGTCCATGCCGACACCGCGACCGGATACGTCGGAGATCTCGGTCTTGGTCGAGAATCCGGGCGCGAATATCAGGTTGTAGCAATCCCTGTCTTCGAGCCTTGCCGCCGCGTCTGCGTCCATCATGCCCTTCTCGACCGCCTTGCCTCGCAACACCTCGGCGTCCATGCCCTTGCCGTCGTCCTCGATCGACAACAGGATGTGATCACCTTCCTGCGCAGCGGACAGCACGACGGTACCGCGTCTCGGTTTCCCGACCTTCTCGCGCGTATCCGGCGATTCGATACCGTGGTCTACCGCATTCCGCACCAGGTGGACCAGTGGGTCGGCGAGCGCTTCGACCAGATTCTTGTCGAGGTCGGTATCCTCGCCGTGCATCACCAGGTCGACGTCTTTCCTGAGGTTGCGTGCCAGATCGCGCACTACCCGCGGAAAGCGGCCGAACACCTTCTTCACCGGCTGCATCCGGGTCTTCATCACCGAGAGCTGCAGATCGGATGTCACCACGTCGAGGTTGCCGACCGCATTGGCCAGCTCTTCGTCGACCATCGTGGACTTCAGCGTGGCGAGCCGGTTTCGCACCAATACCAGCTCGCCGACCATGTTCATGATGTCGTCGAGACGCTGGGTATCGACGCGCACCGTGGTCTCGGACTGGGTGGCCTTGGCAACGCTGGGCGGATTCTCGGCGGACCGGGTCGCGGGCGGCCCATCGCCCCGTGCAACCGCGGCCGTCGGCTCAGTCTCGAGGCTCGGCTTCGCCGAATGCGGTGACAGCGCGGGCGCCATGGCTGTCGCGGCTGCGACGTTGAAACGGCCCTTGCCGTGCAGCTCGTCGAGCAGCTCCTCGAACTCGTTGTCGGTGATCTCGTCACTCGACGCCTTTTCCGACTGGCCTGCGCATCGGCCCTTGCCGTGCAGTTCGTCGAGCAGAGACTCGAACTCCTCTTCGGTGAGCACGTCGCCGTCGGATGCGGTGGGGGTTTGCTCTGGTGTCGCATCCCCGGGCCCTGTGGGTCGCGACGCTTCGTCGCCCGCGTCCGGCAGCGCCAGCGCCTCGAGGGCCCGCAGCAGCTCGGGCTCGGCCGGTTCCGGCGATTCACCATCGCGGAGCCGGTCCATCATCTCATTGACCGCATCCAGCGCCTGCAGGATGGTGTCCATCAGCGGCGGCGTGACCCGTCGCTGGCCCTGTCGCAGCACGTTGAACACGTCCTCGGCACGATGGCAGGTATCGACCAGCGACGTTATCGTAAGGAAGCCGGCGCCGCCCTTGACCGTGTGAAAGCCACGAAAGATTGCATTCAGCAGCTCATCGTCTTCCGGTCTCTTTTCGAGGTCGACCAGCTGTTCGCCGAGCTGCTCCACGATCTCGGAGGCCTCGACCAGAAAATCCTGCAGAATCTCGTCTTCCGCACTGAGGGCCATGGGTCAGAACCCCAGGCTCGACAGCAGGTCGTCGACATCGTCCTGGCCATTGACCATGGCGGCGCGGTCCACCCCGGGCACGGCGGGACCCTGCGCCACGATATCCCTTTCGCCTTCGGTCGGCGGGCGGCCCTTCGCCCGGCTGCCGGACAGGCGCACCAGTTGCACCAGTTTGCCCTCGACGTCGTCGACCAGCGAGATCACCTTGCGAATGACCTGCCCGGTGATGTCCTGGTATCCCTGCGCAACCAGCACCTCGGACAGCTTGTCGTGCAACGCCTCCGAATTGGTCTGGGTGGCGCTGAGAAAGGCCGACAGCTGCGCACCGAGTTCGTGGAAGTCTTCGATACTCGGTTTGCGCGAATCGAATCTCTCCCATCGTTCCGCCAGCTGCCGGGCGTCGCTGCGCAGCGAATCGGCCAGCGGCAGGCTTTCCTCGACCGCGCCGAGCGTGGTGTTGGCGGCCTGCTCGGTGGTAGTGATCACATAGCGCAGGCGCTCGGCGGCATCAGGCATGTCGGTCTGCGCGATGTCGGCCAGGCGGGCATCCGCCATGAAGCTGTTGATGGAATCGTGCAGTTCGCGGGTCAGCCGACCCACTTCCCTGAACAGCAGGCTGTCACGAACACCGGCAAGCGCCGCGATCACCGAGACCGCGCCTTCGTCGTTGCCGGATTCGAGATGGCTGACCAGGGCCCTGGCCAACTGCAGTTGCTCAGTCGCCTGCTCTGCGCTTTCTGACATGGCGGGTCCCCTGCCGCGTCACGCAGCGACGCGTTCGAAGATCTTCTGAATCTTTTCTTCCAGCGTGCCCGCGGTAAAAGGCTTGACCACGTAACCGTTCACGCCTGCCTGCGCGGCTTCGATGATCTGGTCGCGCTTCGACTCGGCGGTGACCATCAGGACGGGCAGGCCCCGAAGCTTTTCGTCGGCGCGCACCGCCTTGAGCAGATCGATACCCTGCATCCCGGGCATGTTCCAGTCGGTGATGAGGAAGTCGAAGCCGCCACCCTGCAGCATCGGCAGTGCGGTCACGCCGTCATCGGCCTCTTGTGTATTGGTGAAACCGAGATCGCGCAGCAGGTTCTTGATGATCCGACGCATCGTGGAAAAATCATCCACGATGAGGATCTTCATGTTCTTGTTCAAAGCAACCTCCGAACGTCAGGACAAGGGGCCCCCGCCCGGGCCCGGGTTCAAACCGTACACCCCGGCTATCGGCAAGCCGATTGAAAACCGTAGGGTTTTGTTTCGCTTTGGCGGCGTCTCAGAGCTCGTCGTCGGCGAGCCAGTCGGACAGCCTGGAACGCAGGCGCAGCGCGGCCTGGCTATGGATCTGGCAGACCCGCGACTCGCTCACGCCGAGCACCTGTCCGATCTCCCGCAGGTTCAGCTCTTCGTCGTAGTACAGCGCGATGACCAGACGCTCACGCTCCGGCAGACTGGCGATCGCATCGCCCAGCGCCTCGCGGAAATGGTTCTTCTCCAGCCCACGGTGGGGTCCGTCCTCGAGAATGTTCTTGGGGCGTGCCATGCTGCCTTCGCTCGGCACCACCTCGCCTACCTCGCACAGTTCCTCGTAGCTGAAAATGCGCGCGCCTGACGAATCCTGCAGGACCTGGTGATAGTCTTCGATCGACATCCCGAGCGATTCGGCGACCTCGACGTCGCGGGCGTCCCGCCCCTCGGCATTTTCGATCTCACGCATCGCATCGGCGACCATGCGCGCCTTGCGGTGCACCGAGCGCGGCGTCCAGTCGGAGCGGCGGATCTCGTCGAGCATCGCACCACGGATACGGATGCCGGCGTAGGTCTCGAAGCTCGCGCCCTGGCTCGGATCGTAGTTCCTGCTGGCCTCGATCAGGCCGATCATGCCGGCCTGGATCAGGTCCTCCGCCTGCACCGAGGGTGGCAGCCGATTCATCAGGTGGTACGCGATGCGCTTCACCAGTGGCGCATGCCGTGTCACCAGGTCGTCGAAACTCTGCTGTTGTACCGCATCGTAGGTTGCAAGGTTGCTCACAGGACCATCTCCCCATAGTCACTCGAATATTTGATCAGGCGTTCGACGAAGAACTGCACCTGACCGTTTGCACCACCTGGTTGCGGCCATGTATCTATTTTTTTTGCCAGGTTTCGGAATACTTGTGCGACACGGCTGCGCGGAAAGGCCTGGACGACAGGCCGCTGCAACTTGACTGCCTTGCGCAGGTTGTCGTCGTAGGGCAGTGCACCCATGAAGCTCAGCGTCGCGTCGAGATAGCGGTCGCTAACGCGGCACATCTTGTTGTACAGGTCGCGCCCTTCCTGCGCACTGCGCACCATGTTCGCGAGGATGCGGAAGCGACGATGGCCGTAGTCACGGTTGAGCAGCTTGATGATCGCGTAGGCGTCGGTGATCGATGCCGGCTCGTCGCAGACTACGACGACGATTTCGTGCGACGCGCGTGCAAAACTCAGCACCGCATCCGAGATGCCGGCCGCGGTGTCCACGATCAGCAGTTCGGTGTCAGCCGCGACCTCGCTGAAGGCGCGGATCAATCCGGTGTGCTCCGCCGGTGAAAGCGCGGCGAGCGCCTTGACTCCCGACGCACCGGGGACCACCTTGATGCCGCCCGGCCCCTCGATCATGACCTCGTCGAGCGAACGCTCGCCGCGCATCACGTGGGACAGGTCGTATTCCGGGTGCAGGCCGAGCATCACATCGATGTTCGCCAGGCCCAGGTCGGCATCGAGCAGCATCACTCTCTGGCCCAGTTCGGCGGCCGCGAGCCCCAGATTGACCGAGACGTTGGTCTTGCCGACACCACCCTTTCCGCCCGTCACCGCGATCGCCCGCACCGGACGTGGATTGAGCATCTCACGCAGACCGCTGGCCTGATCGATTGGGGTCTCAGACGTTAGCATGGGCACCTGCTCCTCCGAGGGCCAGGGCAAGGTAGCCATGATCGAGTTCGGTCGGGTTCTCGGCCAGCAGTTCCGCGGCACGCGTGACCAGCGGGTGTGCCTTGGCCGTCTGCAGGTCTTCCGGCACCCGCTGACCGTCGGTGACGAATGCGGAGGAGAGACCCGCCTGGATAAGCGCCGACAGCAGCC